>JAYSMB010000327.1:0-5228 GCA_043725065.1 Burkholderiales bacterium | reverse complement strand
TGCGTAGGACCGGCACCGGCCGCCCGGTGGGCCCAAACCGCGACCTTTGCACGCCGAATGGTGAGCTAGTGTTACGAACGTTCCCTGCGACGCCTATTTCACACTTGGCAGCCCGGCACCTCACTTAAGCTGGCGACGTGAACCACAGTTCGACCCCGCCCGCCGCGCCCGACGACTCCCTCCCGGGCGCGCAGCCAGGCAATCCCGGCGTCACCCTTTGGAGCGATTCCGACAGCGCCGGCCGGCCGGCGGCGCCGGGATTTGCCGGCCTGGTCGCGGCGCCCGCCGATCGCGCCATGCCGACCATCGGCCACATCGGCCGTTATGCGCTCAAGTACCAGCTTGGCAGCGGTGGCCTCGGCACCGTGTTCGCGGCCCACGATCCGCTGCTGTCGCGGCTGATCGCCGTCAAGACGCTCAACCTCGAGATCAAGGACGAGGAGCGCGCGTCCTTCAATGCGCTCTTCATCAACGAAGCACGCGCCGCGGGTGGCCTGAGCCACCCGCACATCGTTACCGTGTTCGACGCCGGCATCAGCGACAACCGCGCCTACATCGCGATGGAGCTGCTGAAGGGCCGCGACCTGCGCCAGCTGCGCCAGGAAGGCTGGCGCGCCACGCCGGCGCAGGCCGTGCTGATCGTGCGCCGGGTCGCCGACGCGCTGGCCTTCGCGCACTCCAAGGGCGTGATCCACCGCGACATCAAGCCGGCCAACATCTTCATGGTCGGGCGCACACAGCCTCGGGTGCTCGATTTCGGCATCGCCCGAATCGCGCATCAGCGCGAAAGCGGCGACGCCCTGACCGGCGCTGGCTCGCCCTACTACATGGCGCCCGAGCAAGTGCGGCGCGAGCCGGCCGACCGGCGTGCCGACGTGTTCTCGCTCGGCGTCGTGCTGTACGAGCTGCTGACCGACACCAAGCCGTTTGCCGGCGAGACGCTCAGGCAGATCACGAACGCCGTTCTCAATGTCGAACCGCCACTAGCAAGCAAGGTCGACAAGAACGTACCCAAGGCGCTTGCCGAAATCGCGGCGCGGGCGATGGCCAAAGACCCGGAGCAGCGCTTTCGCTCGGCACGCTCGTTCGCGCGCGAGTTGCGCCAGTGGCTCGATGCCAACCCGGTCGGTCCCGAAGGCGCAGCGGGAATGGCACCCGAGGCGACACCGGTAGTGCCGCGACGCCGCGGCGTCGGCATCGCCGCGACCGCGCTCGGTGTCGCGGGCCTTCTGGCCGGCGGCTTCTGGTGGCAGTACGGCGCCACCCCCGAACGCGCTGCAACGGTGGCCGCCGTGGCCCAGCCGCGGCGCGGCAACGTGGCGGCGACTGCGATCCGTGCCATGACGCCAACACCCGCGCCGAGCGCTTTGCCGACGCTTGCGGTTGCCGCCACGGCGTCGGCAGCCGCCATCGCGCCGCCTTTGGTGCCACTGCCGGCGCCGACAGCGCTGGCGTCGGCAGCCTTGCCTTCGATCGCGGCCGTGCCGAGCAACACGTCGGCGCAGGATTCGCTCCTCCTCGCAACGATCGTCCCGACGACGACCGCCATGGCCGCTCGCATGCCTGTGCCGGCCGCCGACGCCGGACCGGCCGCACCGCCGACCGCGATTCGCCGCAGCGAACCCGAGGCAAACCATCCGGCAGGCAACAACTTCGCCACGGCCAAGGAATCGCACAAAGACCGACGTGTTCGTGAAGCCCGCGAACGCGAAGCCCGGCTCGCGGCAGCCACGCCCGCCGCCATCGCGACCGGTACGGTGAAGATCGCGATCAGCCCCTGGGGCCAGGTCGAAGTCGACGGCGCGCCTTCGGGTGCGGCGCCGCCGCTGACCGAGTTCACCCTCGCTGAAGGCCGGCACCAGATCGTCGTCCGCAACGGCGAATTCGCCCCCTTCGTCGCGTCGATCAACGTCGTGGCGGGACAGCCCGTCTCGCTCCGCCACAAGTTCGGTTCGTGAATCGATTCGTCGGCACGTTAGCATCGGCCGCCTGGCTCCTTCTCGCGGCATGCGTGCAAGCGCCGCCGGTTCCGGTCGGTCTGCTCGACGTGAGCAGGCGGCCGGCCGAGAAGGCCTTGCTCGACGGCCTCAAGGCTTATGACGACGCCCAATACGAACCTGCGGAGCGAGAGTTCCGGCAAGCCCTTAGCCTGGGCCTGGCCTCGGCCAAGGACCGTGCCGAGGCGCACAAACGCTTGGCCTTCATCCATTGCGCGGCCGGTCGCCTGGCCGAGTGCGAAGCGGAGTTCCGTCTCGCGCGCCAGGCCGACCCGGCCTTCGCCCTCGGTCGCGCCGAAGCCGGACATCCGGTCTGGGGCCCGGTCTACCGGAAGGTCGTTCCGCCCTGATCCGATCGCGTGCGGCGTGCCGGGATGACGGCCGCGCGCGCCGGGCACGGGCTGGACCGGGAAGCCGACTTCCGCCTGCCGATCCGGATCTACTGGGAAGACACCGACGCCGCCGGCATCGTCTTCTACGCCAACTACCTGAAGTTCTTCGAGCGGGCCCGGACCGAATGGCTGCGCAGCTTCGGCCTGGAGCAGGAACGCCTTCGCTCGGAAACCGGCATCGCTTTCGTCGTCACCGAAACCTCGTTGCGCTACTTCGTTCCGGCGCGGCTTGACGACATGATCGAGGTCAGCGTGCACGTCGAGCGGCTGGGCCAGGCCAGCCTGGTCGTGACACAGCGGGCCCGGCGCGACGATCATCTGCTTGCAGAAGGGACGATCCGGGTCGGCTGCGTCGATCTCGGAACTTTCCGGCCGCGCCGCATCCCTGACGAGATCCTCATGAAGATTCTGAAAGACGACACCACACGATGAACCAGGATTTCTCGATCGTCACGCTCGTCCTGCACGCCAGCCTTGTCGTTCAGCTCGTGATGGCCGGCCTGATGCTCGCCTCGCTGGCGAGCTGGACGGTGATCTTCGGCAAGCTGTTCGGCCTGCGCAAGGTGCGCGCCGACAACGACGAATTCGAGCGCGAGTTCTGGGCTGGCCGCAACCTCAACGACCTGTTTGCCGACGCAACGAAGAAGGCGCCGCGCTCGGCCATGGAGCGGATCTTCGCATCGGGCATGCGCGAGTTCTTCAAGCTGCGTGAAAAGCGCGTCGCCGATGCCGGCGCTCTTCTCGACGGCGCGCGCCGCGCCATGCGCGCGAGCTTTCAGCGCGAGCTCGACACGATCGAATCGAACCTCTCGTTCCTGGCCTCGGTAGGCTCGGTCTCGCCTTACGTCGGCCTGTTCGGCACGGTGTGGGGAATCATGCATGCTTTCATCGGCCTGTCGAACCTGCAGCAAGTGACGCTCGCCACGGTCGCGCCCGGCATCGCCGAAGCGCTGGTGGCGACCGCGATCGGCCTGTTCGCGGCGATCCCGGCGGTGATCGCCTACAACCGCTTCGCGCGCCAGATCGACCGCATCGCGACCCAGCTCGAAAGCTTCATCGAGGAGTTCTCGAACATCCTGCAGCGAAACGCCGGCGCCATGCCGGCGTTGCCGCGCTAAGCCGTCATGGCAGCCTTCATACAGCGCGGCGGTGTGCGACGCCGCACGATCAGCGAGATCAACATGGTCCCGTTCATCGACGTGATGCTCGTGCTGCTCATCATCTTCATGGTCACGGCGCCGCTCATCACGACCGGCATGGTCGACCTGCCGAGCGTGGGCAAGAGCAAGCAGCGGCCCGAGCACTTCGTCGAGATCGTGGTCGGTGCCGACGAGCAGTTGCGCATGCGCATCGACGGCAAGGACTCGGCCCCGCTCAAGCTCGCCGACCTCGCGGCGCGGGTGACGGACGCGCAGGGCGGCAATGCGAACACGCCGGTCGTGATTTCCGCGGACCGCGGCGTCAAGTACGAAACCGTGGTCAAGACCATGGATGTGTTGCAGCGCGCGGGCGTGCAACGGGTGGGGCTCTCGGTGAAGCAGGCGTCGGGGTCGTGAGCGGCGCCGGGCCGTCCCAAGGCGCGAACGCCCCCCCGGGTGGCAACGCCGCGGCGTCAGCCGCAAGCGTGGGGGCTTTGTGAGCGCAGTAGCACTCTCGCCCCGCGACGCGTTCGCGCCGCGACGCCCGCCGGGCATGGGCCCGGGGCTGATGCTCGCCCTGATAGCGCACGGGTTACTGATTCTCGCGCTTGCCTGGAGCGTCAACTGGAAGACGAGCGAGCCCGAAGGCGTGGTCGCCGAGTTGTGGTCGTCCCTGCCGCAGATCGCCGCGCCGCGCGTGTCGCTGCCGGAGCCGCGGCCGCCAGTGGTCTTGCCCAGGCCGGTGCCGCCCGTGCCCCGGCCCGAACCTGTCACGCCACCGCGCCAGGACGCGCAGATCGCCATCGAGCGCGCCGAGGCGGCGAAAAAAGCCGAAGCCGTCAAACGAGAAGAAGCGCGCCGGGCCGAAGCCGAGCGGGAACACGAGCGCCTTGCCGACCAGCAGGCTGAGAAGAAAAAGCTCGCCGAAAAGACGCGACAGGACGAAGCGAAACAGGCGGCGATTCGCGAAGCGAACCTGCGCCGCATGATGACTCAGGCGGGTGCGAGCGACGACCCCGCGGCCACGGGCAACGCCGCGCGAACCTCCGGCCCGTCGGCGGGCTACGCCGGCCGCATCAAGGCGCGCATCAAGCCCAACATCGTGCTCACCGGCAGCGTGACGGGCAACCCGATCGCGACGGTCGAAGTTCGTCTCGCGCCGGACGGAACCATCATCGGCAGAAAGCTCCTCAAGAGCAGCGGCTCGCCGCTATGGGACGAGACCGTGCTGCGTGCCATCGACAAGACCGAAGTCCTGCCGCGCGACACCGATGGCCGCGTGCCGTCGTCGTTCACCATCGATTTCCGGCCGCAGGAGTAGCGCGGCGGCGGACTGCGGCGCCGGCGACGGGATCGCTCACGCGTCGCCTTGCGAAGCCCTTGTCTTCGCCAACTCCTCCTGCAGCCGGACGATGTCGGCCGAAAGACGCCCGGCGACGAGCCCGATCAGTTCGAAGCCGAAGCCGGGGTTCTGGTAATAGATCTGGCGCACCGTGCTCTGATTGACGCTGAGCACAAGGCAGTCCTCGGCGCAGCGCGCGGTCAACGACCGGCGTTTGCCCGGCGTGAAGAACGCGATCTCGCCGAACACCCTTCCCGGCCGGATGCTTTCCTGGATCTCGACGAATTCGACGCGGCCTTCGGCGAGCAGATACAGATGCTCGGCTTCGTCGCCCTTCCTGAAGAGCACGTCGCCCGCC
>JAYSMB010000326.1:0-5303 GCA_043725065.1 Burkholderiales bacterium | reverse complement strand
CGACGAGCCGCCGAAGCCGGTGACCTGGTGAATGCGGATGCTGTCGATCTTCTCGGCCGGCTTCATCATCTGGGCGATGATTTCGGGCAGCCGGTCGAGACGGTGCTGCTCGAGCTGCATGTGCATCAGCTCGCCGCTGCGCGAGTTCTCGGCCGAGATCATCGCCCGCGTGCCCTCGGACTCGGCGTTGAGGCGGATCCGCTGCGCTTCGGCGCGGGTGGTGGTCGCCGCCGCTTCGGCGCGGGCCGTCATCAGCAGCACCGCGGTCTCGCTTTCCGCCTTCGAGGTCTCGACCTCGCCGCGCTCCTGCTCGCGCTTGAGCGCGATCTCGCGCGAGCGCTCGGCCACGGCGCGCTCGCGCTGCGTCTGCAGCTGCTCCTGTGCCAGGACGATCTCGATCCGCGCCAGCTCGGCCTGGCCTTGCGCGCGCGCTTCCTCGGCGTGCTTGGTCGCCAGCGCGATCGAGCTGTCGACCTTGCGTACTTCGGAGCTGAGCTGCGCCTCGATCTCGAGCTTGCGCAGCTCGCGCTGCTTCTGGATCTCGGCGATCCGGGTGTCCTTTTCGCGCTCGATCCGCGCGTTTTCGGAAGCCACCGTCGACTGTTCGCGGGCGCGCGCGGTGTCGGCGTCGCTGGCGGCCTTGAGCTTTTCGATCTCGAGGCGCTGCCCGATCTGTGCTTCTTCTTCCTGGCGCGAGAGCACGAGCCGCTGCTTGATCGCCTCGAGCTGGGTCTGGCGCACCGACACGTCGGCGTCGGCCTCGATCTCGGCGCGCTGCTTCTTGCTCGTGGCGATGATCTCGGCCAGCTTGCGCAGGCCGACCGCGTTGAAGGCGTTGTTGTCGTCGAGCGCCGCGAACGCGGCCTGGTCCATCCGCGTCAGGGACACCGACTCGAGCTGCAGGCCGCTGTGCGCCAGGTTCTCGCGCACCGATTCGCGGATCGTGCGCACGAACTCGGCGCGCTTGTCGTGCAGCGAATCCATCGTCAGGCCGGCCGCGGTGGCCTGGATCGCGTCGATGAAGCGGCCTTCGAGCAGATTGCGCACGCCGTCGGGGCTGAGCGACTTGGAGCCGATCGCCTGCGCGGCCGTGGCGACGCCGCCTTCGGTCGGCTGGACTCGCAGATAGAACTCGAGCTCGACGTCGACCCGCATCCGGTCCTCGGTGATCAGCGACTTGGCGCCGGCGCGCGTCACCTCGATGCGCATGGTGCGCATGTTGACCTCGTCGATCTTGTGCAGGAAGGGCAGGGCGAGGCAGCCTCCCGACAGGACGATCTTCTGACCGCCGAAGCCGGTGCGGATGAGCGCGACGTCGCGCGAGGTCTTTCGATAGAAGCGACTCAGGAACGCGACGGCCACGGCGATCGCGACGATCAGGACGATCAGGCCGAACAGCCAGGCCAGCAAGGTCATGGGGTTCCTCCCTCGACGACTCAGGGGCTGCAAGCGCCGGGCGGGGCATGCAGCGTCGTTTACTTTCCACGGAAACTATATCAGTTGCGTGCAAGTTTCCTGCCCGTCGCCTGCGCATGCGCCTGCGGTTGCGACGCCGGCGCATCGCCCGCGGGCCCGCCTATAGGGCGAGGGGTCGCTGGAAGAAATGTCCGCCGGCTTCGGCGAGATAGACCGGGTGCGAGCAGCGCTCGTTGCCGAGGTAGCGGATGCCGCGCACCGACTTGAAGGCCAGCGGCGATGGCAGCTGGCCCAGCAGCTGCGCGTCGTCGTCGGCCGCACGCTTGGCGAGTGCCGCCATGAAGTGCACGCCCTCGTAGGTCGACTGGCCGAGCGCATTGAGCGTCGGTGCGCGCTGGCCGAAGTGGTTGTAGTAGCGTTCCTTGAAGGCCATGTTGGCGTCGCTGGCGAGCGAGGCGAAGTAGCCGGAAGAGACGAACAGGCCTTCGGTGTTGTCGGCGCCGATCGCGAGCAGGCCGTTTTCCTCGATCGCGCAGGAGAGCCTGAAAACGTCGCGCGACAGGCCCGAGCGTCCGAAATCGCGATTGAAGTGAATCGCGTCCTGGCCGACCAGCGACAACAGGATCGCATGCGGCTTCAAGCGGCCGATCGTGTCGAGCAGTTCGGAATAGTCCTCCGTGCCGAACGGCAGATAGCGGTCGGCGAGCAACTCGCCGCCCCGGTCGCTGACATAGCGCGCGGCCAGGCGGTGCGAGACGCGCGGCCCGACGTAGTCGTGGCCGATGAACATCCAGCGTCTGGCCCGATAGCGCTCGATCAGGTAGTCGATCGCCGGGCGAAGCTGCTGCTCGGGCGTCTCGCCGAGCGCAAACACGCCGGGCGTGCGCTCGCCACCTTCGTAGAGAGGCGTGTAGACATAGGGAATCTGGCGCGCCACGTCGCGCAGCACGCGCTGTCGCACCTGGCTCGTGTGCATGCCGACGATCGCGTCGATGGCGCCCGAGTGCATCAGGTCGGCGGTCACGCTGCCGACGTCCAGCGCTTCGTCGGACGAGTCGATCACGCGCAAGCGGACCTGGCGTTCGAGCACGCCGCCGGCGGCGTTGATCTCGTCCTGGGCCAGTTGCGCGCAGGCGATCGACGAGGGCCCCCAGATGCCCGCCGAGCCGTTGATCGGAACCAGCAGTCCGACCACGAAATCGCCGTTCGGGTCGGGCGCCGGGCAATGAGCGGTCCGGCGTCGGGCGCGCCTCGGAGCCGAGGCGTCTTTCACACCGGCGCCGATGCCAGCCGTCGTCTGCTGCATGTGACTCCCTGCACGAGAAACCCGCGCCCGTCGCGGGCTCTGCGACCCACTGTGCTTTGCCGGGAAAGCAACTTCTACAATATCACAGCATGAGTCGTCCAACGCCCCATCTCGGCCTGCTGCTCGAGCGCGCGGGCCGGGTCGTCGGCGACCGGCTCAGCCGCTCGATCGGGCGCGAAGGTGTCACCCCGGACCACTGGCGGGTGTTGCGGCACCTCGCCGACGAAGCGGGCCACACGATGGGCGAGATCGCCGAGCGGCTCGAGATGAATCCGCCGACGCTGACCAAGCTGATCGATCGCATGGTCGGCAAGTCGCTGGTGCAGCGTGCTGCCGACCCGGAAGACAGCCGCCGGATCCTTGTCTACGTCACCGACACCGGGCTGGCGCTGCTGCAGGAACTGCAGTCGAAAGTCGACCGGCATCATGCCGCCCTGCAGACCTTGCTCGGCGAACGCAATGCGCGCCAGCTCGAGCGCTTGCTGACGATGTTGGTCGACGCGGCCGAGCGGCCGTCGGCCTGAACCCACCACCCGCGACGCGATCGCCGGACGCGATCCGGCTCAGAGTGGCGGGTGTCGCCGATGCCAGTCGGTGGCGCGCTGGAAGGCACGGCCGACGCGGCAGATCTGCGCTTCGCCGAGATGCTTGCCGGCGAACTGCGCCGCCACCGGCAGCCCCTTGGCGGTGAACCCGGCCGGCACGGTCAGGGTCGGCAGCCCCGACATGACGAAAGGCACGGTGTAGCGGATCAACGCGGCGAGCTCGGCCGGAACGCGACCGAGCGTCGCCATTCGCTCGACGGTGGGCGCGGCAAAAGGCTGGGCGGGTACGAGCATGACGTCGACCGCTGCCATGGCTTCGGCCGCCCGTCCGGCAAAGGCCTTGCGTCGCAGCAGGATGCGCTGGTAGTCGAGCCCGGAGAGCTGGCGCCCGGTGTCGATCAAACCGGCCAGGCCATGACCGTACTCGGAGCGCCGCGCCGGATAGGTCGCCTCGTGCGCGACCGCGGTCTCGACTGCGCAGTTCGGCCCCCAGTCGGCCGCCATGGCGTCGACGTCCGGAAAGCGCAGCGAAACGATCGCGGCGCCCAGCGTACGCAGCGTCGCCAGGGTCGCGTCGATCGCGTGGTGCGTGTCGGCATCGACGCCGTCGAGCGCATAGCGCTCGTCGAAGCCGATTTTCATGCCACGCAAGTCACCGTCGTTGGCGGCGAGGTAGTCGGGCACCTCGGCGCGCAGCGTGGTCGGATCGTCCGGGTCGATGCCGGCGATCGCGCCGAGCATGATCGCGGCGTCGGTCGCACTGCGGCACATCGGCCCGATGTGATCGAGCGACGCGGCCAGCTCGAAGCAGCCATAGCGCGAGACCCGGCCCCAGGTCGGCTTGAGGCCGGTGGTGCCGTTGGCAGCCGACGGAAAGCGGATCGAGCCACCGGTGTCGGAGCCGAGCGAGCCGAAGCAAAGGCCCGCCGCGGTTGCGACGCCCGAGCCGCTCGACGAAGCGCCCGACCAGTGGTCGCGATGCCAGGGGTTGACGGGCGGCACGATGTCCGGGTGGTGATCGGCGAACGCGCCTTCGGTCATCTGCAACTTGCCGAGCAGGACCGCGCCGGCCTCGCGCAGCTTCTTCACGACGGTCGCGTCGATCGTCGGCACGAAGTCGCGGTGCAGCGGCATGCCCGCGGCTGTGACCACGCCTTTGGTGAAGCAGAGGTCCTTCACGGCGATCGGCACGCCATGCAGCTGCGAGAGGATCTGGCGCCGGCCGATCATCCGCTCGGCGACGCGGGCCTGTTCGAGTGCGAGCTCGGGCGTGACCAGGGCATACGACTTGAGCCCCGGATCGAGGCGCTCGATCCGACGCAGCATGTCGTTCGTCAGCTCGACCGGCGAGAGCTTCCGCGATGCCAGAAGGCGCGCGATCTCGGAGATTTCGAGGTAGGCCAGCTCGTCCATGGCGCCATTCTCGGCCACGCGCGGCCTGCGCGGTCGTGCGACGCTCATTGCCAGCCGAAGCGGCGGATGTAGATACCCTTCATGACCGTGGTCAGCGCGCAATAGCCGAGCAGGATCGCCGCCAGCCAGGGGAAGTAGGCGAGCGGCAGGGCCTGCAGCCTGAAGTAGCTTGCCAGCGGCCCCATCGGCAGGAAGATGCCCACCGCCATGATCGCCGCCGTCATGGCCAGCAGCGGCGCCGCTGCGCGGCTCTCGATGAACGGCAGTTTCGGCGTGCGGATCATGTGCACCACGAGTGTTTGCGTCAGCAGGCCGACCACGAACCAGCCCGACTGGAACAGGCTCTGCCGGGCGATCGTGTTCGCGCCGAAGACGAACCACATGAGGGCGAAGGTGGCGATGTCGAAGACCGAGCTGATCGGCCCGAAGAAGACCATGAATCGGCCGATGTCGCCGGGGTTCCACTTGAGTGGCTTGCTCACAAGTTCGGGGTCGACGTTGTCGAACGGAATGCCGGTCTGGGCGATGTCGTAGAGCAGGTTCTGGGTCAGCAGCTGCAAGGGCAGCATCGGCAGGAAGGGCAGGAAGGCGCTCGCCACCAGCACCGAGAAGACGTTGCCGAA
>JAYSMB010000325.1:0-7419 GCA_043725065.1 Burkholderiales bacterium | reverse complement strand
ACGGTGACGAACAGCGAGCGCCGCATCAGCCGGGTTCGCCCCGCCGTGCCGGCACCGGGCGAGGCGCGCGAAGACTGGTCGATCGCGATGCAGTTCGCGCAGCGTCTCGAGCCGCGCCTTCGGCCGGGTCGGTCGACGCTGTTCGGCTACGACAAGGCCGAAGCGGTCTGGAACGAACATCGCGAATCGACACGCGGCCGCGACCTCGACATCACCGGTCTCGACTACTCGCGGCTCGAGGCGGTTCCGGCGCAGTGGCCTTGGCCTCAAGGCGCAAGCGAGGGCAAGAAACGCCTCTACGAAGATGGCGTCTTCGCGACCAGCGACGGCCGAGCCCGCTTCTTCGACACGCCGTACGCCAAACCCGCCGAAGCCCGCGACGCGCGCTTCCCGTTCGCCCTGAACACCGGCCGCTTGCGCGACCAGTGGCACGGCATGAGCCGCACCGGATCGATCGGCCGACTGTTCGGCCATGTGCCCGAGCCGGCGGTCGAAATGAACGCCGAAGACATGGCGCGCCTCAAGCTCGTCGACGGCGATCTGGTGACGGTCACCTCGCGCCGCGGCGCGCTGACGATTGCCGCGCGGAAGAGCGCGCAGCAGATGCCGGCGCAGGTGTTCATCGCCATGCATTGGGGCGAAGAGTTCCTCTCCGGCCACGCCGCCGCGACGGTCGAAGGCGAGGCCGGTGCGCGTCTCGCCGGCGTGAACGCGTTGACCCAGCCGGCGTTCTGCCCGCAGTCGAAGCAGCCCGAGTTGAAGCACTCGGCGGTCAAGGTCGTGAAGGCCGAGTTGCCCTGGCGGCTGCTCGCGCTCGCCTGGATGCCCGAGGATCGCGTGCTCACGGCGCGTGAAGCCTTGCGCCCTTACCTGCGGGAGTTCGCCTTCGCGAGCTGCGTGCCCTTCGGCCGCGAGCGCAGCGGCGTGCTGTTCCGTGCGGCGGCAGCCGAAGCGCCAACGGCCGCGCTGCTGACGGCCATCGAATCCCTGCTCGGCCTCGACGCCGCCGCCGCCGCCGGCCCCGGCCCACGCCTGCACTACGCCGACGCGCGCCGCGGCCAGCGCCGCACGATGCGCTTGGCGGGAGCTGGCGAGACGACGCGGCTCGAAGGTTTCTTGCTCGCCGGCGACATCGGCGCCGAGGCCTGGATCAAGCCGTTGCTGCAAGAGGAGCTGCCCGCCGACGCATACGGCCGTTCGCTGCTGGCCGCCGGCGCGAAGCCACCGCTGCCGATGGCGGCGCGAGGGCGCCAGGTGTGCAACTGCTTCAACGTCAGCGAGAACCAGATCGCGGCCTGCCTGGGCGGCTTGAGCGGGCCCGTCGAGGCCATGCTGCGCGGCTTGCAAGGCGAGCTGAAGTGCGGCACCCACTGCGGCTCGTGCCTGCCCGAACTGCGCCGCATGGTGCAGACCGCGCCGGCATCGCGCGAAGCGCAAGCGCTCGGAGAACTTTCATGAATCGAAGCACCGGCGATCGTCCGCTCGTTCATCTCGTCGGCGCGGGTCCCGGCGATCCGGAGCTGCTCACCATCAAGGCGGTGCGCGCGATCCGGCAGGCCACCGTGCTGCTCGTCGACGACCTGGTCGGCGAAGGCGTATTGCGGTATGCACGGCGCTCGGCTCGGATCGTCCACGTCGGCAAGCGCGGCGGTTGCGTGAGCACGCCGCAGGCCTTCATCGAGCGCTTGATGGCCGGCGAGGCCTTGCGCGGCGAGCGCGTCGTGCGTCTCAAGGGAGGCGACCCATTCGTGTTCGGACGCGGCGGCGAGGAAGTCGAGCATCTTCGCGCCCTCGGGCTCGCAGTCGAGGTCGTGAACGGCATCACGGCGGGGCTGGCCGCGGCGACTGCCCTCGGCGTGCCGCTGACGCATCGCGCCCGCGCCCACGGCGTCATGTTCCTGACCGGCCATGCGCGGCGCGAGTCGGGCGGCGATGGCGACACGCCCGGCCCTTCGGTCAGTGCGCCGACGCTCCACTGGCCGACGATCGCCGCGGCGGCGGCCGAAGGCGTCACCCTCGTCATCTACATGGGCATCGCGACGGTCGAGGTCTTGCAGGCCGGCTTGTCGTGCGGCCTCGACGCGGGGACGCCGGTCGCCATCGTCCAGCACGCCAGCCTGCCGCAGCAGCGCCACGCGATCTGCCGCCTCGACGCCCTGGTCGAGACCGTCGCCCGCGAGGCGCTGGGCAGCCCC
Organism: Burkholderiales bacterium; assembly: GCA_043725065.1. GTDB lineage: Bacteria > Pseudomonadota > Gammaproteobacteria > Burkholderiales > Burkholderiaceae_C > Schlegelella_A. The sequence continues at coordinate 5,224 of JAYSMB010000325.1, read as the reverse complement.
GCGATCATCGTCGTGGGCGACGTCGTGAAAGCGGGACTTTGTCTCGCCCGGCCCGCCGAGCGAGACAGCGGCGCTTCGGCGCGGGCCGCGTGAAGGCCGATTGCCGCAAACGAACACGATCGATCAGGGCGAAGAGGTCATCATAGCACTTTAGTGCTACATTTGAATTTCTTCGAGAAGTGACGCATGACCACGACGACGATCCGGATCGAGGACGACCTGAAGGCGCGCATTGCCGTGGCAGCCGAGCGCGCCGGCAAGACCGCGCACGCATTCATCCTCGAAGCCATCGCGCAAACGGTCGAGCAGGTCGAACAGGACGAAGAGTTCCACCGAGTCGCCGATCTGCGCTGGGCGAATGTGCTGGCCACCGGAAAGACCGTGCCCTGGAATGACGCCAAGGCCTATCTGGAAGCTCGCGCTCGCGGCGAACGCGTGCGCAAGCCGGTCGCCCGCAAGCCCGGACGCTGACGGATCGCATGGCGCGCATCGAGCTGGTGCCGGAGGTCCTGACCGACTTCGATCGCTTCTTCGACCAGAGGGCACAGTTCGACGGCGAGGCCGCTCCCGAGCGCATTTCCGAGATCGTCCAGGCCTTGCAGGTCCTGACACACAGCCCGCTCATCGGTCGCAAGGTCAAAGGCGGCAAACGCGAGCTGGTGATCGGGCAGGGCTCGCGCGGGTATGTCGCGTTGTATCGTTTCGTGACCGACATCGACACGGCGTTTGTCCTTGCGATTCGCAGCCAACGAGAGTCGGGGTACAAGCGAGAACCTTGACGCACACGTTTACCTTCGATCGGTCTTAGCCATGACTTTCGACCTCAGCCGCGACACTGCCGTTCTCGTCATCGGCGCGGGCATCATGGGCGCGGGTATCGCCCAGGTCGCGGCGCGGGCGGGCCATACCGTGCGGATCTTCGACGCCCGCGAAGGCGCGGCAGAGTCGGCATGCGCGCGGCTCGCGACCACGCTTGAAGGTCTGGCCGCCAAAGGCAAGCTCGAACCCGGCGAAGCGAAGCGGATCGCCGCCCGCATCGCCCCCGCCGCGCAGCTCGACGACGCGGCCGGCGCCGAACTGGTGGTCGAAGCGATCGTCGAGAACGCCGACGCCAAGCGCGCCCTGTTCCGCGACCTCGAGGCCATCGTCGGCAAGCAATGCGTGCTCGCCTCGAACACCTCGTCGATCTCGATCACGGCGCTGGCCAACGGATTGAAACTGCCCGGCCGCTTCGTCGGCATGCACTTCTTCAACCCGGTGCCTTTGATGAAGCTGGTCGAGGTCGTGTCCGGACTGCGGACCGACGCCGGCGTCGCGCAGGCGATCTTCGAGCTGAGCGAACGCTGGGGCAAGACGCCGGTGCATGCACGCTCGACGCCCGGCTTCATCGTCAACCGGATCGCCCGCCCGTACTACGCCGAAGCCTTGGTGCTGTTGCAGGAGCGCGTCGCCCAGCCGGCGGCACTCGACGCCTGCCTGCGCGGCGCCGGTTTTCGCATGGGACCCTGCGAGCTGATGGACCTGATCGGCCACGACACCAATTTCGCCGTCACCGAATCGGTGTTCGCGGCGAACTTCGGCGACAAGCGCTATGCGCCATCGCTGGTGCAGCGCGAGCTGGTCGACGGCGGGCTGCTCGGCAGGAAGACGGGGCGCGGGTTCTATGCGCACCCGGCCGCCGCGGCGCCCGCGCCCGCCGCGCCGCAAGACGCGCCGGCGATCCCGTCGGGAACCATCGTCGCCTTGCGCGGCCGGGGCGTCGCTGTCGATCGCTGGGCCACGGCGCTCGCCGAAGCCGGTGTTCCTTTCGAGGCCGATTCCGCGAGCCGCTGGAACGGACTGCAAACCGCCAACGGCGACCTGCGCCTGACCGACGGCCGACCCGCCGCGCAGGTCGCCGCCGAAGAAGGCATTCGCGAGCTCGCACTGTTCGATCGCGCGGTGGCGCAGAACGGCGGCCTGCCCGGCACGCCGCTCGCATTCAGCGTCTCGGCAAGCACCTCGGACACCTGGCGCGAAGAAGCCGACCAGTGGCTGCGCATCGCCGGCTGGGCGCCGCAGCCGATCGGCGACGCGCCCGGCCTGGTCGTCGCGCGAACCGTCGCGATGCTCGTCAACGAAGCCTGCGACGCGGTCCTGCAAGGGGTCTGCACGCCCGAGGGCGCCGACCTGGCGATGAAGCTCGGCGTCAACTATCCGCAGGGGCCGTTCGAGTTCCTTGCGGGGTGGGACGCCAACGCGATCGTCGCGCTGCTCGACCGCCTGGATTCGCACTACCGGGGCGAGCGCTACCGCGTCAGCCCCGAGTTGCGGCAGCGCGCCTGGACCACGCCGCGCCAGCACTGAGTCCGCTCGAATCGGCGCCGCGGCGCCGCCTACTTCGTGAGCTCGATGTCCTCGGTCGGATAGCTCTCGAGCACCGAGCGGATGAAGATGCCGATGACGTACCGGCCCGGCTCGTCGGGCATCGCGATGCTCATCTTGACGTCGCCCTTGTCCTCGATCTGTTTTTGCTTGAGCCGGCTGGCGTGCTGGCCGTTCTTCTTGAAGTCCTCGGCTTCCATGATCACGACATCGCCGGTGAAGGACTCGAAGCCGTCGCGTGTGCGCAGCGTGAAGTCGACATACGAGCTGACCCGGGCTTTCCTGGGCAGGCCGCGGAATTCGAAGGAGCCGCGGTGCACCGGCGGCGGCTTGTCGAAAGGCAACGGCAACGGGATCGTGAAGATGTGCTCGTCGAGGTTCTTTTCCTTCATCGGCGGGCCGGTCCGGGCGCGATCACCGTCCTTCACCTCGGTCGCCTTGCGGCCGGTCGCGGCCTCGAGCAAGGCCATCAGGAGTTTCTTGCTGCCCGTCTCGACCAGCGAATCGATCGCCTTGTCGAGGGCCTTCTTCGCGTCCTTGTCCGACATCACCGGTTGCATCTTCACGATCGCGTCGCGCAACGCGAGCACCAGCTTGTCGCGCTTGGCGGCGTCCTGCACCTTGCCGATCGCGTCGGTCAGCAGGTCGACCTGCTTCTTCGGATCGGCGGGCAACTTGAGGTCGGGGCCAGCCGGCTTGTTCTCGGGCAGCTGGTAGTCGGCGGGCAGCCGCAGGCCGGGTGCGGGCCGCTCGGCCAGGGGCGCATCGGCCGGCGGGCCTTTCGGCGTCGAGGGCGGCGTGCCCGCCGCGCCGGTTGCGAGCTGCGGGTTCGTCGGAGACGGGCGGCCGTTCTGGCCGCGCGACGGCAGGCCAAGCTTTTCAAGAAGATTGCCCATGGCCGCGCTACGCCAGGCCGAGCAGCCGGATGGCGTTCTCTTTCAGGATCAGCGGTCGCACCTCGTCCTTGAAGCCGGCCTCGGCAAAGTCCTTCAGCCAGCGGTCGGGCGTGATCAGCGGGAAGTCGCTGCCGAACAGGATGCGGTCCTTGAGCAGCGTGTTCGCATACTGCACGAGCTGCGGCGGAAAGTATTTCGGGCTCCAGCCCGAAAGGTCGATCCAGATGTTGGGCTTGTGCATGGCCAGCGAGATCGCTTCGTCCTGCCACGGCCACGACGGATGCGCGAGCACGATCCGCATGTCTGGGAAGGCGATCGCCACGTCTTCGAGCAGCATCGGGTTCGAGTTCTGCAAGCGCAATCCGCCGCCGCAGCGCATGCCCGAGCCGATGCCCGAGTGGCCGCTGTGAAAGACGGCCGGCAGCTTGTGCTCGGCGATCACTTCGTAGATCGGCCAGGCCCATCTTGTCGGCGGGCTCGAAGCCCTGCACGGTGGGATGGAACTTGAAGCCGCGCACGCCGTATTCCTCGACCAGCTTCCTGGCTTCGCGCCCACCCATCTTTCCCTTGTGCGGGTCGATCGAGCCGAACGCGATCATGATGTCGCTGTTCTTCTGCGCCGCCTCGGCGATCTCTTCGTTCGGGATGCGCCGGCGCCCCATCTGGCTCTCGGCGTCGACCGTGAAGTTGACGAAGCCGATCTTCTTCTCGCGATAGAAGGCGATCGTCTCCTCCATCGTCGGGCGCTTGCTCGAGCGAAAGTACTTGTCGGCGGCGCGGTCGTACTCCTCGCCGTAGTTGTCGAAGGGGTTGCGGCACGACACCTCGAGGTGGGTGTGCGTGTCGATGGCGATCAGGTCGGCGGTGTTCATGGTCGCGGCTCCGCGGCTTTCGAGGATCGGATTCAGCCGAGCTTGTACACCCGGATCAGCGCGTTCGGCCGCGGCCGCAGGCTGTGCAGCGTGCCGACAAAGCGCTTGCCGTCGACCGGGCCGACGCGATCGTTCATCGCGCCGACGACGCGGCAGTGCGCGCCGATCGCCGTGCCAGCGACCGCCAGCTCGCCGGCAGGCACCGCCGTCGCCGCGATGACGGCGGTGCGCGGATAGACGAACGACGCGGCGAGCGCTTCGCAGCTGGCGAGGGTCGAGCCCTGCGCGGGCGCAAGCGCGGCAGCCGGCGCTGCGCTGGCACAAGCCACGAGCAGTGCGCCCACGAGGATGACGACGATCGTGAGGCGACCAGTGGCGTGCATGTTTGTCTCCTTGTCGCGCTGATTCGAGCGCGTTTCGCCGGCATTCGGCCTGGGTTCGGTGAATCTTGTTTTAGTTAATGTAAATAACCAAAAGCGCAGACTTTGCTAGGGCTTACCCTAGGGTTTTGCTAGGTCCACGATCCTAGAATGGAAGCGACTACATGATTAAAAGCACTAACCAATGACGAGCGCCATCCCTACCTCGACGCCGCTCATCGGGTCGCTCGACCTGCTGCGCATCGAGTCGCTGGGCGCCGTGCTGCATGTGCGCATGAACCGCCCGGCCAAGCGCAACGCCATCAACGACGCGCTCGTGGCGCAGTTGCACACGGCCTTCGTCAATCTGCCGGAAGGCATTCGCGCTGTCGTGCTGAGCGGCGAGGGCGAGCACTTCTGCGCCGGGCTCGACCTCTCGGAGCTGTCGGAGCGCAGCGCCGCCGAAGGCATCGTCCACTCGCGTTCGTGGCATGCCGCGTTCGAGCAAGTGCAGCGCGGCAAGGTGCCGGTGGTCGCGGTGCTGCACGGCGCCGTCGTCGGCGGCGGCCTCGAGCTGGCGAGCTCGTGCCACGTGCGCGTCGCCGAATCAAGCACCTACTACGCGCTGCCCGAGGGCCAGCGCGGCCTCTTCGTCGGCGGCGGCGGCTCGGCGCGCATCCCGCGCCTGATCGGCGTGGCGCGCATGACCGACATGATGCTGACCGGCCGCGTC
>JAYSMB010000324.1:0-3797 GCA_043725065.1 Burkholderiales bacterium | reverse complement strand
AAGCGAGTTCTGCGGCGGCCACGCGACCGAGCAGCGCAGGGGAGTCGGCGCGCAGCGACGACCGCCGCAGCCTCGCGCGCGACCGGTCGACCTGCGCCTAAGCGCGCGCCAGCCCGAAGACTCAGAGCGTGTGAATTTTTCAAGAATCAATCGTACTGGTCATACGGCTCAGAAATCGACCGCGTAGAACGCGCCAGGATCGATTTGTTTGGGATGACGAAGGGTTGAAGTACCCCCCGAAATGCGTCCAAATCGAACAACTTCGAAAAACTCTCACGCTCTCAGTCCTCGCCCCACGGCAACATCATCGTCAGCAGCAAGAGCTGCTCGAACTCCGGCTCGAACCGATCGATGATCGCCTGCGGGTTGGGACACAACGCGTCGTCGGTGATGAGGCTGAACTGCACGCCGCCGCCGTACGAGAGGATGCTGACGCCGACGCCGATGTCGCCCGAAGCCGGCACCCAGAACATCGTTTGCCGAAGCGTCGAGCCGCAGAACTTCAGCGGCACGGCGGGGCCGGGGACGTTGGTCATCACCGCCGTCGCCTTCTTGGCGAACAGGCCGAGGATCATGTCCTGTACCGGCTTGGCCATCTGGCCAGCGACGGCCAGCACCGCGAAGGCGAGCAGCGGTTGGTAGCTCGCTTTCAGCGCGTTCATGCGCGCCCGCACGGCGTAGACGCGCTCGACGGGATTGGCGATGCCGATCGGCAGCACCAGCGGCGCCAGGCCGAAGCGATTGCCGAGCTTCCAGGCTTCGTCGAGCGGGCGCAGGTTGACCGGCACCATGGCCCGGATCTCCTTGCCGGTCGGGTCGTCGCCCTGGTCGCGCAGCCAGTCGCCGATCGCGCCCGAGACGCTGGCGAGCAGCACGTCGTTGATCGAGCAGCCGAGCGCCTTGCCGATCGACTTGACCTGGTCCAGCGGCATCGGCTCGCCCCAGGCGACGCGCTTCTTGCCGTTGGGCTTGCCCTTGAGCAGGGTCGGCGAGTCGTCGGACATCAGCGCCATCGCCGCGACGTCGCCCATCACCCTGGCCGCCGTGCGCGCGCCGTCGATCGAGCGGGCCAGCCCTTGCCGCGGATCGGCAAGCGCGTCGAGCGCGCGGCCGATGCTGGCCTCGACCACAGCGGCCGCCCTGGCCGACAGGCCGCCGAGCGGCTTCAACACCACATCGTTGAGCCAGTCGGAGCCGTCGCTCTCGTCGCTCGTGGCGCGGCGCTTTCGGGCCGGCGGGTCGCTGCCGCCGTCGGTGATGGTCATCATTACCGAGATCAGGGCGATGCCGTCGCCGATGCAATGGTGCAGCCGTGCGATCAGGGCGCTGCCACCTTCGTAATCTTCGATCAGGTGAAACTGCCAGAGCGGCAGCGCTGGATCGAGCGGCGTCGTCGCCAGTTCGCCGACGCGTGCCTGCAGCGCCTCGCGTTCGCTTTGCCCTTTGGCGCGAACGAGCTTCTCACGAACGACGTGATGGTGGATGTCGAAGCTCTCGTCCACAACCCAGTTCGCCGCGCCGGTGGCGTCGCGTACGACGGCCTGGCGAAATCGCTCGTACTTGAGCAGCTTGTCCTCGACGCGCCGGCACACCGTTTCATAGGCGAGCCTGGGCTCGACCAGCCAGATGCCGACGATCATCATCCGGTTGACGTCGTTGTCCATGCGCAACCACGCGGTGTCCACGCGCGACATGCGTTCTCGGGTGGCGGCAGGCATCGTCGTTGTCGGCCGGTAAGCGGCGGGTTGCATCAAGGGGGCACCAAGATGCTGGGTAACATGAGCGCCGTCAATCGCGACTTTCACCCAACACGACACATCGGAGACTTGTGATGGCGGACCTCAAGGCCCAGTTCGAGCAGGCGGTGGCGGAATCGAAGAGCCTGCCGGAAAAGCCCGACAACATGACCCTGCTCAAGCTCTACGCGCTCTACAAACAAGCCTCGAGCGGCGACGCCGACGGCAAGCGCCCGGGCTTCGGCGACATGGTCGGCCGCGCCAAGTGGGACGCGTGGAACGGCATTGCGGGCAAGTCGGGCGACGAGGCGATGCAGGAATACGTCGACCTGATCGAATCGCTGAAGTGACTTGACCGCTTGCGGTCAAGTCATCCTGAGCGCAGCGAAGGATCTCTCCGCAACAAGCGGCGCTGGGATCCTTCGCTTCGCTCAGGATGACAGCTCATTTCACCGCCTTCTTTCCTTTCGGCTTCTTCGCGCTGTCGGCGAGCAGCGCATCGAGGTTCTCCTCGATCTCGCTCTCGATCCGGTGCCGGAACGCGCCGATGAGGAAGCCAAGCTTGGCGTTGAGCTCGAAAGCCTCGGCGGTGACGACAAGCGTGCCGTCGACGCCGGCGCGTTCGAACTCGACGATGTCGCTGTCTTCGCCTTCGATCACGGTGCACTCCATGCCGAACTTCTGCTCCGCCGCCTCGGCCCACTTCCAGGCGGTCTTGCGCGCCTTGGCAAGGCCGAGCTTGTGCGTGCGGTGAATGCGTATGTCGGCCATGGTGGGTACTCCGGGGACGGGCGATCGAATCAGGGAGCGAGTGCTGCGCGCCGCTCCGCCTGCGGCAGCGCGGCCAGGCGCCTGACTTCGGCATAGAAGCGCGGGAAGTCGCGGCCTTCGCGCTCAAACAGCCGCTCGAACGCCGGAACCAGTGCGGTGTAACTCGCAAGCACGCCGAACGACGCGTTGTTGGCACGGGCGAACCAGTTGTCGTAGCCGGCGTAGCCGCCCCATTTCGCGGCTTTCATCGCCGCGTAGTCTGCTTGCAGTCGGGCCCGCAAAGCTGCCTTGCCCGCCCGCTTGCCGGCGTCGGGAGCGCTGCTCCTGTAGAGCGCCACGAACTCGTCGCGATAGCGGGCGGTCATAGAGACGAAATCTGCGCGACGGGTCTGGCCCTGCTCGTACTCGGCACGCGCTTGGGCATCGGCACGCGTCGCGAGCCACAGCTCGGCGCCGATCTTCTCGACCGCGCTGGCGAACGATTCGTTGAACAGCGTATCGCCCGTCGCGAATGCGACCTGGTGCGCCAGCTCGTGAAAGATCAGCCGGGCGAGCTCGCCCTCCGGGTAGTCGATGAAGGTGTTGAGCAACGGGTCGGCGAGCCAGCCCGAAGTGGGCAACTTGCCGAGCGTCGAATACGCCGGCACCGGATAGACCGAAACCTCGAGCCCCTCGGCCTTCAGCCCGGCCGCGAAGTCCTCGGCGCCGGCGCGCTCGTAGTAGCCGCGGTAACCGACGCAGCCCACGACCGGGAAGCACCAGGTCTTCAGCTCGAGCGAAAGCTCCGGCGCGGCGACCACGTTCCACACCGCGGCGCCGCGCTTCAGGTCGGCGTAGCGGCGATAGCTCGCGTTGTCGGGCTCGCCCAGATCGCTGACGGCGAAGTCGCGAATCCGTTGCGACAGCTCGAGCCGCGCTTTCAGCTTGGGCGGCGTGTCGGTATCGGCCAGCCATTGCGAAACCGGTCGCGCCGCTTCGACGAGGTTGAGATGCCCGGTCGCCGATTGCGCGTAATAGCCGATCGTCGAACATCCCGACGTCAGGCACACGGTCGCGCCGGCGAGCAGCGCGGTGGCGAGAAGACCGGCCAGGCCGAGGCTTGCCATCCACCAGCCGCGCTTCACCTCGCCGAACGCGCGGCAGAGGCCGGCTCGACCTCGACCAGGCAGTCGTAGAAGCTGGGCGCGCGGCCGATGTCGGTCAGGCGCTGGTGCGTCAGTTCGTTGGCGTTGCGACCGTCCTTGGCAAGTTTTTTCCACCAGACGCCCATGCCGTTGACGACGCCGGGCC
>JAYSMB010000323.1:0-3865 GCA_043725065.1 Burkholderiales bacterium | reverse complement strand
TCGCATCGCTGCACGCCGTCGACCTCGCGCTCAAGTGGTTTCCCCGGCTGATCGGCATGAAAAACGGCGAGGTCCACTTCGACCGCCCGACGGCGGCCGTCACGAGCGCCATGCTGCACGAGCTGTACGCCACCGAAGGGCGAGTGCTGCCGACCCAGGGCGTCGATGTCGACGACGAATTGCGCCCGGCCAATGTCCTGATCCTCAAGCGCCCGGGATGCCAGTGAAAGACTTGCGATGAGTGCTGCGGCCGGCGCATTCACCGCGCCGCCGGCGTCTTTGCGCGACCCGGCGACGCGCCAGCGGTTCGGCGCGGCAGTGGTCGCCCTCGTCGTCCTCTGGCCGCTGCTCGCGCTCGCGGAGTTCCGACCCTGGGTCGTTTTCGAGGGCGGCAACTGGCAGGTGATGACGAACTTTCTCGCCGGCTTCCTGCCACCGGCGACAGCACCGGATTTCCTCGCCCTGCTCGGCAAGGCGACACTCGAAACGCTGGCCATCGCGACGGCCGGCATCGCGCTCGCGTTCGTGGTCGCTGCGCCGCTGGCCGTACTCGCAACGCGCTCGCTCGCCATCTCCCGCATCGGCCCGGGTCCAGGCCGGCGCCGCGGCGCCGCCGTGCGCACGGTCATCCGCGGCGTGCTCACCATCCTGCGCGCGATCCCCGAAGTCGTCTGGGCGCTGGTCTTCGTTCGCGCTCTCGGCCTCGGCCCGGGAGCCGGCGTTCTGGCACTCGCCGTCACCTATGGCGGTATGCTCGGCAAGGTCTACACCGAGATCCTCGAATCGGGCGACACACGCTCGGCGCGGGCCCTTCTCGAAGCCGGCAGCGGGCGCCTGGGCGCCTTGTTCTACGCGCTGGTGCCGAGCACCGCGCAGGAACTCGCGTCGTACACCGTCTATCGCTGGGAATGCGCGGTGCGCGCTTCGGTCGTGATGGGCTTCGTCGGCGCCGGCGGACTGGGCCAGCTGATGGACCAGTCGATGAAAATGCTGAACGGCGGCGAGGCGAGCACGATCCTGCTCACCTTCCTGTTCCTGGTCCTGCTCGCCGATGCCTTGAGTGCGCTGATCCGGCGCGTGCTTGCGTGAACGGCCGGGCGATCACGGCAGCGACTGCGGCCGTGACCCGCGTGAAGGTCTCTTCGTGAGCGATGCCGCGGCATCGGTTGCCGCGCCGCCGATCGCTCTTCGTCCCTGCTGGGCCTGCCTGGCGCTCGTCCTCGCACTGGCCGGCGCCGTCGTCGCGAGCTTCGCCTATCTCGCGGTCGACTGGCGCCAGCTTTTCAGCGGCGAATCGATGCGCCTGATGGCCAGGTTCGTCGGCGAGTTCTTCCCGCCCGACCTCTCGGCCGGGTTCGTGGCCAAGGCCGCGTGGGGCGCCCTGCAGACCTTTGCGGTCGCCGCGATCGGCACCTTGCTGGCCGTCGCTGCCGGGAGCGCGCTTGCCTTGCCAGCGGCGGGTCGCTTCGGGCTCGCCGCGCGGCTGCTCGCCCGCTTCGCGCTCAACCTGTTGCGCAGCGTTCCCGAGTTGGTGTGGGCCGCGCTCATGGTGATCGCCGCCGGACTCGGGCCATTGGCCGGAACGCTCGCCCTCGCCCTTCACACCTCAGGCGTGCTCGGTCGGCTCTACGCCGAAAGCCTGGAGAACGCCCCGCCCTGGCCCGAGCGTGCGCTGCGCGAAGCGGGCAGCGGCCGGATCGCCGCCTTCGCATACGCGACGCTGCCGCTGGTCATGGCCCAGGGCGTCGCCTACGCGCTCTATCGGCTGGAGATGAACATCCGCATGGCGGCCGTGCTCGGCTTCGTGGGTGCGGGCGGCCTCGGCCAGATGCTGTACTTCCACCTCTCGATCTTCCAGCAGCCGCAGGCGGCGACGCTGCTTGCGGCCATGTTCCTGCTCGTGTTCATGGTCGACTCGCTGAGCGGCTTCGTGCGCGGCCGGCTGGCGCCGGCGCACGGCTGAGCGCCTCACTCGATCGTCAGCTTCAGGTCGGCGCGAGGCGTCCACGTGCCTTCGCCCGGCGCGGTCTTCGGAGCGCCGAGAAAGAGTCGGCTGGTCGGCAGGTCCTTGGTGGCGAGGTAGTCGCGCACGACCACGGCGCGGCGCACGGCGAGTTGCCGCATCGCATCGTCGCTCACGACGATGCTGGCCAGCAGCAAGCCTTCCATCTCCTTGGGCGGCAAGTCCTTGGCCAGGCCGATCACATTCTTCGGCTTGACGATGTCGGCGCGCTTGTAGACCTCTTTCAGCAGCGCCGGATATTCAGCCTCGCCGACCGTGATCTCTTCATCGGCGCTCGCACCCGCCGCGATCGTCTGGCGGCGCTTCTCCGAACGCGCGGCCTGCTGCAGCCGCTCGCGCTTCCAGGCATCGCGCTCGCTTTCGAGCCGGCTCTCTCCGCTCACGGTCAGCGTTAGCGCCGGGCGTTCGAGCAGCGCCTTGGCGACCTTGTCGAGGTTTTCCCTGGCGGCCGGAGCGAGCGTCGCCACGCCCGGTGCGAACTCGACCGTCGAAAGCTCGCCGCCGCCGCCGCCGAAAGCCGACGCGAGCAGCGAGAACGGCGCGGTCACAGCCTTGACGATGAGGCCGGAGATGACCTTCCAGATCACGCCGCCGAGCGAGAACTGCGGGTCGTTGATCGAGCCGCTGACCGGCAGATCGAGATCGATGACGCCGTGCCGGTCAGCCAGCAACGCGACCGCGAGCTTGACCGGCAGGCTGGCCGTCGAGCCCTCGACCTTGTCGCCGAAAGCGAGCTGGTGGAGCACGATCTTGTTGCTTGCGGTCAGCTGGCCGCTGGGCAGCACGACGTAGGCGAGATCGACGCTCATCTTGCCGCGCTCGATGCCGTAGCCCGAGTACTTGATCGCGTAGGGCGAAAGCGGCGGCAGTTCGAGATCGCGAACCAGAGCCTTGATGTCGAGAGCGAGCGGCTTGGCGAGTGGATTGAGCTTGCCCGTGATTTCGAGCGTGGCCGTGCCTTCGACGCGACCACGCAATGACAGATCCGCGAGCACCGGCGGTTCGCCCGGGCCGGGCGGCTGCGTCGAGAACGCGGCGAGTCGGCCGGTCAGCTCGCTGAGGTTGGCGTTGTAGTTGGGCTTGACGAAGCGGTCGTTGTAGGCGATGCGGCCATTGACGACGGCGATCGGTCCGAAGCTGACGATCGCCGCCGGCCCGGAAGAGGCAGCGCCGGCCGCCGCCGCGGTCGCACTCGATGTACTCGCGCCGCCTGCCGTGGTCGCGCCGCTCGCAGCGGCCGCGGCATTCGCCGCATTGGCGGTCGCCGCAGGCGCGCTGGCGCGGGCGACGTCCTGAAGGTTGAGTCGGCCGGTTTCGTCGAGCTCGACGCGAGCGAAGAAATCGCTGAGCGCGGTTTCCGCGACGGTGAGCCGGGTCGGCTTCGCCGGAGTGATCGCGAGGTCGATGCCGCGCAGGGACAGCGACTTCCAGTTGAGCAACCGCTGCCCGGGCGGCCCCTCGCGCACCATCGCCAGGCCGCTTCGCGGCGCGGTACGGTCGCCGACCGTGCTGGTGGCGCGAAAGTCGTCGATGGTCGCGTCGCCACGCACCGCCAGGCTCGCACCCGCAGCGCTGCTCGCCCACGCGATGTCGCCCTTGAAGCTGGTCTGCGCCTTCTGCACATCGAGGGTGAACAGATTGTCGAGATACGGGTCGAGCAGGTGCAGCGGCAGATCCTTGAGCAGCAGCGCCGCATTGGCGTTGGCGGGGACGCCGAAAACGAAGGCCTTCAGTTCGCCGCGCGCGTCGACGCTGCCAACGACCCCGGCGCCCACCGCCTTGCCGCTCGGCCCGGCCGGAACGGCGACGCGCGCGGTGAGATGGAAAGGTACCGCCGACAAG
>JAYSMB010000322.1:0-4348 GCA_043725065.1 Burkholderiales bacterium | reverse complement strand
CCAACTCGGCCGCCTCGCGATCGACGCCCGCGACCCGCAGACGCTGCTTCAGCAGGTACCCGTGATCGCGACCCATGCCTTGCAGGTCGAATTCGCGGTCGTGCTGCTGCTCGAGCCGAACCGGCTCGAGTTTCGGGTCCGCGGCGGCGTCGGATTGATCGAGGGCGAAGGGGTCGGCGATCACGTGCCGAACCGTGCCGACACACCGGCCGGTTTCGTGCTCGCGCAAGGCAGGCCGGTGGTCGTGGTCGACTATCGAAGCGAAACTCGTTTCGTCGTGCCCCGGGCCTACCTCGATGCCGGCTTGATCAGCGGGCTCTCGGTGCCGCTCCTGGATCGCGGCGGTGCCATCGGTGCCCTCAAGGTGCGATCACGCGAACCCAGGCACTTCGGCGACGACGAGATCCGCTTTCTCGAATCGCTCTCCAACCTGCTGGCGACGAGCCTGCAACGCGCCGAGACCGAGGAAGCTTTGCACCATGCCCAGCGGCTGGAAAGCGTCGGCCAGCTGACCGGGGGCATCGCCCACGACTTCAACAACCTGCTGACCATCATCCAGGGCAACCTGCAAGTGCTGGAGGAACTGCCGGCGCTCGCACCCGACAGCCACGCCCAGCAACTGGTCGGCGCCGCGGCACGCGCGGCACGGCGCGGCGCCGAGCTCACGAGCAAGCTGCTCGCCTTCTCGCGGCGGCAGGTGCTGCAGCCGGTCCCGATCGAGGTGGGCGCGCTGCTGAACTCGCTGGCCGACATGCTGCGCCGAACCCTGGACCAGCGCGTCCACATCGAGGTCGAGGTGGCGGCGTCGTGCCCCCCGGTGCTGGCCGACCCGGGTCAGCTTGAATCGGCGATGCTCAACATCGCGATCAACGCCCGCGACGCCATGCCCGAAGGCGGAACGCTTCGCTTCAGAGCCGAACCTTGTACGGCCTTGCCCGATCAGGTTCGCAGCGAACTCGACGACCCCGGCGCTCACGAAGGGGGATTCGTCGCCATCTCGATCGTCGATTCCGGCAGCGGCATGTCCAACGAGGTGAAGGAACGCGCCTTCGAGCCGTTCTTCACCACCAAGGAAGTCGGCCGCGGCACCGGCCTGGGGTTGAGCACGGTCTATGGTTTCGTCAAGCAGTCCCGGGGAGCGATCGTCATCGACAGCAGCCCCGGGCTCGGCACGACGCTGACCTTCTACATTCCGCGCGCCCTGGGGTTCGACAAGCCGGACGACGGCGAGGCGCTCGCTCAAAGTGTCCCCGATGGCCTCGAGGTCCTGCTCGTGGAAGACGACACCGAAGTGCGCCAGGTCGTGCACGCCTTTCTCGAAGCGCTGGGCTGCCGCGTGAGCAGCGCCGCCAGCGGCGAACAGGCACTGGCGATGCTGGCCCAGGTCTCGGGCTTCGAGTTGCTGCTGACCGACATCGCCCTCGGCGCCGGCATGCGCGGAACGCATCTGGCCGCGGAGGCGCAGAAGCTACTGCCGCCACTGTCGGTGCTCTTGATGTCAGGCTACTCGGCCGAGCTCCTGGAAGCCGACCGCGACTCGCCGCCAGGCTGGGAGCTTTTGCGCAAACCGTTCACGCGCTTGGAACTCGCTCACGCCATCACACGGGTTCTGCCCGGCCTCGACGCCGGTTGATCGCATCGGCCGGCGCGCGCGAGCTTGCGCTACTGCAGCGTCGGCGAAGCCGGTCCGAGGCTGGCCTGCACGAAGTCGGCCAGCGCATCGACTTCCGGGATGCTGATGTCGCGCCGGCCCTTCTCGGAGAAGTGGATCAGCCTGGCACGCGCCAGACGCGACAGCGCGCGGCTTACCGTTTCCAGCGTCATGCCGAGGTAGTTGCCGATCTCGGCGCGCGTCATGCGCAGCGTGATCTGGTCGGTGCGCAGGCCGCAGCGGGACAGCGACCCCGCCCAATGGCGCAGAAACTCGGCCACCCGTGCGTCGGCCGGAAGCGTGCACACGGACATCAGCGACTCGCGGTCGCGTCCGATCTCGCGACTCATCGCGCCGTGCAGCACGGTGAGCAGCAGCGGCTGGCGAACGCAGGCCGCGAGCAACGCGTCGTAGCGCAACATCCAGATTTCACCGGTATCCATCGCGATCGCATCGCAGGTGTACTCGCCGTTGGCGATGCCGTCGAAGCCGAGCCAGTCGCCGCGAAACTTGAGGCCGACCACCTGCTCGCGGCCGTCGGCCGACATGCCGACGATCTTCACGAAGCCTGAATTCAGGATGTGGAGCTTGCCGAACCGCTCACCGGCCTGATAGATCGCATCGCCGGCATGGACCACCCGACGCTCCGGCGCCAGCGCGTCGTTCAACAGTCCGAGCGTGTCGACGATCTGCTGGCTGGCACGCTGATCGGATCCTGCGTCGACCTTCTGCGACCAGGGGCCGATCGGCAGGGGACGAACGCAGGATCGGGCGGCGGGCGAGAGGGCGGTAGCGAGCATCGTGGACTCCTGGAGAGGGCTTGCGCCCGTCGATGGAGACCATCCTAGGAAGCGGCGGACAACGCCATGCCAACGGCGCGAGTCGCTCGGTAACGCTGCGTGAATCGTTCATGTCCGCTCTGTCGCAAAGGGCGCGAGCCCGCCCTTGATCGGCGTCAATGCGAGCGCGGATCGCGTCGCTAGGCTAGCCACCACGTGCAGGAACCTTTCATGCGCGAACCAGGAACCGATGGACCGCCGTCTTCAACCAGGTCGCCTTGGCGCCCCGGACCCGATGTCAGCTTCCCATATGCACGCAGTGTTGAGTCAGGCCCGCGCGCTCCAGAGCGCAGCCGGCAGCGGCACGATGCAGGCACTGCTGCGCGGCAAGAACCTCGGCCTGCTGTGCGAAAGCGAAGGCGCCGCCGAAGCGCTGCTGTTTCGTCGTGCCGCGCTGGAACTCGGCGCGCACGTCTCGTACATCCGGCCCAGCCTTTCGGAGCTGAGCACGCCGGGCGACGTGCAGCACACCGCTCGCATGCTCGGCCGGCTCTACGACGCGGTCGAATGCCAGGGCGTGACGCCGGCGCTGGCACGCCGGATCGGTGCCGAAGCCAGCGTCCCGGTCTACGACGGCATCGCCTCGCCCGGACATCCGACGGCCAGGCTCGCAGCGCTGCTCGGCAGCGGCACCTCGCTCGAGGACAACCGGCGCTTCGTGCTCCAGGCCGTGCTGCTCGACACCATCGCCTGAAGAGCTCGCGCGCGTTGGAATTTCAACCGACTTCATCGACGACCGGAAAGCGAATCATGTTCGACGCTCGCCATCCTGAGTTCGCGATCCATGGCGGCGACTCGTCGCCTCGCATCGCCGGCCTGGTACCGATCAAGGTGGCGCCAGGCGTGCTGGCCAGGGTCGGCGAGAGCTTCGCCGGCTCGCTGTCGGCGCTGCAGCGTTCGCTGGCCACCCTGCCTGCGCTGCCGGCGGCCGAGCAGGCGGTGCTGGAGGCGGCGCTTGCCGAGATCGCCCGACTCGAGCAGTTCGGCGTACAGATCCAGGAGCTCGCACGCGTTCTGGGCGGCGACGCGCCGATCGCCCGGGAGCGAATCGACCTGGCGCAGGCGGCACGCGAGGCGCTCGCCGAGTGGACGCGCGCGGCACAGAGTCATCACGCTTCGCCGCACGGGCCGGGCCAGCCCTTCGAGCTCGAGGTCAACAGCGCAGCGCTCGCGCAATTGCTCGACCTCGGGCTCGAGTACGCACTTCAGGTCGGCTCCAGCGTGGCGGTCAGCGCGGGCATTTCGGGATTCCCGGCGCAACCGACCCTGAGCATCGCGGCGCAGCGATCGAAGCCGGCAACGCCGGTCGGCGTCGACGAACTTCACTGGTTGCTGTTCAGGCAGCTGGGACGCGCGGTCGGCCTGGAACCGCGCCGCCTCGAGGCAGAAGACTCGGTGACCTTGACGCTCGGATTTCCGGACGCCGACGCAACGACGACCAGCAATGTCGCAGCCAGCCCGGCGCAGTTGCCCCACACCGCCACCGCAGCAGGGCGTCTCGTGCTGCTGATCGAACCGCGGGACATCGCTCGCGTGCACGCTTACCGCCTGATGAGCGATGCCGGAATGCGCGTCGATGCGGTGACCAACGTCGAGAAAGCGCGCGCCGGCCTGCACAACCGCCCGCCCGACGCGGTCATCACCGGCATCCCGGTCGACGACGAGCGCCGCAACGCGTTGCTGGGCGACATCCGCGCTGCGCAACCGCGGCTGCGCGTGATCGAGCTGGTCGACGACGACGATGCCTTTTCCTTTTCCGTGCCGGGGTCGGACAGCCCGGCACGGGTCGGCCGACACGACATGGAACGCATTCTTATGCGTGCCGTGTCCCAGGAACTCGATGCGGCCTGGCCCGCGG
>JAYSMB010000321.1:0-14481 GCA_043725065.1 Burkholderiales bacterium | reverse complement strand
GCTGGGGTTGGCCGACGCAGTTCGGCGGGCCGGGGTGGAACGCGATCCAGAAGCACTTGTTCGAAGAAGAGACCGCGCTGGCCGGCGCGCCGCGCGTCATTCCGTTCGGTCCGGTGATGGTCGCGCCGGTGATCATGGCCTTCGGTTCGCCCGCGCAGCAGCAGCGTTTCCTGCCTGGCATCGCCAGCGGCGAAGTCTGGTGGAGCCAGGGTTACAGCGAGCCCGGGTCGGGGTCGGACCTCGCCTCGCTCAAGACCAAGGCCGAGCGACGCGGCGACTTCTACATCGTCAATGGCCAGAAGACCTGGACCACGCTCGGCCAGTACGGCGACTGGATCTTTTGCCTGGTTCGCACCTCGAGCGACGGCAAGCCGCAGACCGGCATCAGCTTTCTGCTGATCGACATGAAGAGCCCCGGCATCACGGTGCGGCCGATCATCACGATGGACGGCCAACACGAGGTCAATGAAGTCTGGTTCGACAACGTCGAGGTTCCCGCCGACCAGTTGATCGGCGAAGAGAACAAGGGCTGGACCTACGCCAAGCACCTGCTCGCGCACGAGCGCACCAACATCGCCGACGTGAACCGTGCCAAGCGCGAGCTCGAGCGCGTGAAGCGCGTCGCCAGGGCCGAAGGCGTCTACGACAACCCGCGCTTTCGCGACGAGATCGCGCGCCTCGAGGTCGACGTGGTCGCGCTCGAGATGATGGTGCTGCGTGTGCTCTCGGCCGAAAAGAGCGGCAAGCAGAGTCTCGACGTCGCCGGCTTGCTGAAGATTCGCGGCAGCGAGATCCAGCAGCGCTACAGCGAGCTGATGATGCTTGCCGCCGGCCCTTCCGCGGTGCCGCTGATCAAGGAGGCGATGGAAGCGGGCTGGCAGGCCGAGCACGCCAGCGACGGCGCCTTCGTCGCGCCGCTCGCCGGGACCTACTTCAACATGCGCAAGACGACGATCTACGGCGGATCCAACGAGGTCCAACGCAACATCGTCGCGCAAACCGTGCTCGGCTAGCGCCGAACCCGGTTCGCGCCCCGCGCGACAGGATTGCTTCCTTCCCCTGCCCCTTCCCTCCAAGAGGGAAGGGGTTCCAGTCAGAAAAAGGATCGCCATGAACTTCGACTTCTCCGACGACCAGGAAATGCTGCGCGACATGGTGCGCAAGTGGGTCGAAAAGAGCTACGACTTCGAACGTCGTCGCGGCATCATCAAGGCGGGCGGCTTTTCGCGCGAAGCTTGGCAAGGCTTGGCCGACCTCGGCCTGCTCGGCCTGGCCGTGCCCGAAGCCCAGGGCGGCATGGGCTTTGGCGCGGTCGACGCGACGGTGGTGATGGAAGAGCTCGGACGCGGCCTCGTGCTCGAGCCTTTCGCCGCGGTCTCGCTGGTCGCGACCAGCCTGCTGAGCGCCGGCCGTGCGCCTTCGGCGGCGCTGTGGCTAGAGAGCATTGCGCACGGCAGGGAGCTGGTCGTGCTGGCCCAGGAAGAGCGCCACTCGCGCTATCGACTGGGCCATGCCCTGACCCGCGCGGAACACACGAGCGGCACCTGGCGGCTGACCGGAACCAAGACGGTCGTGCCGGCCGGCAGCCATGCCGGCGCCTTCATCGTCTCGGCGCGCACGTCGGGCGACGTGGGCGATCCGGCCGGCGTCGCCCTGTTTCTGGTCTCGCGCGGCGAGACCGGCGTGTCGCTCAAGCCCTACCCGACCCAGGACGGAGCGACGGCGGCCGACCTCGTTCTGGACGGTGCCAGCGGCATCGAACTGCTGCCTGCGGGCGAAGCGATGCCCGCGCTCGAACGTGCGGTCGACATCGGCATCGCCGCACTGTGCGCCGAAGCGGTGGGCGCGATGGAAAGGCTGGTTGCGCTCACGGTCGAGTACATGAACACGCGCAAGCAGTTCGGTGTCGCGATCGCGAGCTTCCAGGCACTGCGTCACCGCATGGCCGACGTCAAGATGCAGCTCGAACTGGCCCGCTCGATGAGCTACTTCGCGGCGCTCAAGCTCGGCGAGCCGGCGCCGGCACGGCGACGTGCGCTGTCGCAGGCCAAGGTGCAGCTCGGACAATCGATGCGCTTCGTTGGCCAGCAGTGCATCCAGTTGCATGGCGGCATCGGCGTCACCGACGAGTACGCAGCGAGCCACTACTTCAAACGCCTGACCGTGATCGAGATGAGCTTCGGCGACACGATGTTCCATCTCGGCGAGGTCTCGGCGCGGATGCAGGACACCGCGGGCGTCTTCGCCTGACCGTGTACCAAGCTTCGGCAGTCCGATGACTTTCGGCCTGACGGCTGTCGCCGGTCTTTCGGTCGGCCATTTCACCGACTCGCGCCGGCCCACCGGCTGCACCGTCGTGCTCGCCGAAGGCGGCGCTGTCTGCGGCGTCGACGTGCGCGGCGCCGCGCCAGGCACACGCGAGACCGAGTTGCTGGCACCGGTCAATGCGGTCGAGAAAGTGCACGCGATCCTGTTGGCCGGGGGCAGTGCCTTCGGCCTCGATGCCGCCGGCGGAGTGATGCGCTGGCTCGACGAGCGCGGCATCGGCGTCGCGGTCGGCCCGACCCGCGGCGACGGCGGCAAGGTGACCGTGCCCATCGTGCCAGCCGCGATCCTGTTCGACCTCTGGATCGGCGACTCACAGATCCGTCCGGATGCCGCGGCCGGCTACGCCGCCTGCGAAGCCGCGTCGCTCGAGACGCCGGCCGAAGGCAATGTCGGCGCCGGTGCCGGCGCTTCGCTCGGCAAGCTGTTCGGCATCGACCACGCCATGCGCGGCGGCCTCGGCACGGCGTCGATCAGCGTTGGCGGGATCACTGTCGCCGCACTCGTCGCGGTGAACGCGATGGGCGATGTCGTCGATCCGGCGAGCGGGACCATCGTCGCCGGCGCACGAACCGACGATGGCCAGGGCTTTCGCGACACGATGGCGGCGTTCCGGCGCGGCGAATGGCCGCCCGCGCGGCCCGCACCGCGCGACGAGGCGGCGGGCGCGACCACGCTCGCCATCGTCGCCACCGACGCAGTGCTGACGAAGGCCGAGGCGACCAAGGTCGCGCAGATGGCGCACGACGGCCTGGCGCGAACCATCCAGCCGATCCACACCATGAGCGACGGCGACGTCGTGTTCGCGCTCGCCACGGGCACGAGCCCTGCCAAGACCCACGTCACGCTGATCGGCGCGCTCGCCGCCGACGTGCTCGCCGATGCCGTGTTGCGCGCGGTTCGCGCCGCCAGCTCGCTGAGCGGCGCGGGGTTGCCAGCGCTTCCGGCAGCGCGCGACTTCGCTGCCGCGATCGACAACTAGAACCGCAAGAACCGAGACAAGCCATGAACCCGACCTCGCCAGACTCGATGACTCGTCGCCGCCTTTTTCTCACCGCCGTAGCAATGGGCGCGGGAACGTTCGCCGGCTGTGCGACGGCGCCCAATCCCGATGCCGGGGTCAACGCCGAGGCCCGGCCGCCGATCGTCTTCGTGCACGGCAACGGCGACAGCGCGTCGATCTGGATGACGACGATCTGGCGCTTCGAGTCGAACGGCTGGCCGCGTGATCGCCTGTATGCGATCGACATGCCCTACCCGAATGCCCGCAACGACGACGCGAAAGAGCAGCCCGGCAGCAGCTCGACCGCGGAGCACACGGCCTATCTCGCGAGCGAGGTGAAGAAGGTGCTCGCCACCACCGGCGCCTCGAAGGTGGTGCTGATCGGCAGCTCGCGTGGCGGCTATCCGATCCGCAACTTCGTAGCCACCGGCGGCGCGGCGACGGTGTCGCAGGTCGTGCTCGGCTCCACGCCGAATCACGGCGTCTGGGCACACAACGACTTTCTGCCGGGCAGCGAGTTCAACGGTGTCGGTCCGTTCCTGACCCGGCTCAATGCGCCGCAAGGGCCGAACGGCAACGAGGTCCCGGCCGGCATCCGCTGGCTGACGATCCGTTCCGACAGCTACGACAAGTACGCGCAGCCCGAGCAACGCGGCACGGCCACCCACGTGACATCCGAGGGGCCGGCCCTGAAGGGCGCGGACAACCGCGTCATCGCCGGCGTCGACCACCGCGAGACCTCGTTCGGCGCCCAGGCGTTCGCCGAGACCTGGCGCTTCCTCACCGGCCGCCTGCCGTCCAGGCTGACGGTCGCTCCGGAGCTGAACGTGGTGCTCGACGGCACCGTCAGCGGCCTCGGCCTCGACAATCGCGAGGGCAGCTTCACGACCAACCTGCCGCTCCTGGGTGCGACCGTCGAGGTCTACGCGACGAACGCGGCGACGGGCGAGCGCATCGGTCAGGCAAAGCACCGCAAGACGATCGCCGCCGACGGCCGCTGGGGCCCGTTCCAGGCCGATGGCCCGCAGACCTATGAATTCGTCATCGCCGCGCCCGGCTACGCGACGACGCACGTCTACCGCTCGCCGTTTCCGCGTTCGTCGAGCGTTGTCAGCTTGCGGGCCGAGCGCCTCGCCGTTGCCGACCGCGATGCGAAGTCGCTGGTCGTCATGACACGGCCGCGCGGCTACTTCGGCGTGCCCCGAGACCGGATCGTGCTCGACGGCGTCAGTCCGCCCGCCGGCATCGCGAGCGGCGTCGCCACCCTGTCCGAAGCCCGCCTCAGGGTGACTGGCGCCGGCGGCCGCGCCGTCGCCGGCGAGTTCAACGGCGAGCACATCGTCGGTCGCGCCTGGCCCGCCGCCGACAACCACATCGTCTTCCTCGAGCTGACGAACTGAAGGCGGCGCGATGAAGCTCGCGCAGGTGCTGTTCACGCAAGGCTTCGGCACGCGCCGCGAATGCGCGGACCTGATCGACGCGGACCTCGTGACGATGGCCGGCGCGATCTGCGGCGACCCCGATCGCGAGCTGATGCCCGAAGGATTGCAGTTCGCCGTGCGCGGCGAGCCGTGGGCCTATCACGAGCGCGCCCTGCTCGTGATGAACAAACCGGCCGGCTATGAGTGCTCGCAAAAGCCCAAGCACCATCCGAGCGTCTACGCGCTTCTGCCCGCGCCGCTGCGCGGCCGTGGCGTGCAGGCGATCGGCCGGCTCGACGAAGACACGACCGGCGTCCTGCTGTTCACCGACGATGGCACGCTGATCCATCGTCTCACCTCGCCCAGGCATCACGTGCCCAAGGTCTACGAGGTGACGTGCAAGCACCCGATCGACGCTGATCAGATCGACAAGCTGACCCGCGGCGTGCTCCTGCACGACGAGAACGAGACCGTGCGCGCCGCGGCGTGCGAAGCGACTGGGCCCTCGTCGCTGCGCCTGACGTTGATGGAAGGCAAGTACCACCAGGTCAAGCGCATGATCGCGGCGGCCGGCAATCGCGTCGAGGCGCTGCATCGCAGCGAATTCGGCCCGGTCGACGCAGAGGGAATCTCACCGGGAGGATGGCGATGGTTGAGCGAATCCGAGTCTTCGTCCGTTTCCCGGAAGCGGCCTCGCGCGGTCGAGCCGTGACCGGGGCGCGGCTGTTCGTCGCGAGCGCGGCCCTGGCGGCGATCGCCCTGCCCGCGCTGGCGCAGACGCGGGCAGGCGAACCCCCGGCACGGCTCGACCCGGTCGTCGTGACGGCAACGCGAACCGACGCGGCGGCGTTCGACGTGCCGGCGTCGATCGACCGGATCGGCGGCGACGGCATCCGCGATGCGCGCCTGCGGGTCAACATCTCCGAAAGCCTGAGCAGCGTGCCCGGCCTCTTCACCCGCGACCGGCAGAACTACGCCCAGGACGTGCAGATCTCGGTGCGTGGCTTCGGCGCGCGCTCGACCTTCGGTATCCGCGGCGTGCGCCTCTACGTCGATGGCATTCCGGCGACGCTGCCCGACGGTCAGGGCCAGATCTCCAACGTAGACCTCGGCTCGGCCGATCGCATCGAGGTGCTGCGCGGGCCGTTCTCGGCGCTGTACGGCAACTCGTCGGGGGGCGTGATCCAGGTCTTCACCGAAGAGGGACGCGGGCCGCCGCGGCTCGGCTTCAGCGCGGCCGGCGGCAGCGACGGCGCCGTGCGCTTCGGCGTCAAGGCGAGCGGCTCGAGCGACGCCTTCGGCTACCTCGTCAGCGCCAGCGACTTCCGGACCGACGGCTACCGCGACCACAGCGCGGCCGAGCGCCGCCTGGGCAACGTCAAGCTGAGCTGGAAGCTCGACGACTCGAGCACGGCGACGCTGATCGCCAACAGCGTCGCGCTGCCGAAGGCGCAGGATCCGCTCGGCCTGACGCGGGCGCAGTTCCAGGCGGACCCACGCGGCGTCGACCCGGTGGCCACGACCTACAACACGCGCAAGACCGTCGAACAGACCCAGTTCGGCCTGATCTACGAACGCCGCGTCGATGACGTGAACTCGTTGCGTGCGCTCGCGTACAGCGGTCATCGCGGCACCCAGCAGTTCCAGGCAATCCTGGCGCCGCCCGCTTCGCCGGCCCAGAACAATCCGCTCAACCCGGGCGGTGTGATCGCGCTGGCGCGCAACTACAGCGGCACCGACCTGCGCTGGACCGCGAAGACGCATCTCGACGATGCGCCCTTCACAGTCGTCGGCGGCATCGCCTACGACACCCTCGCCGAGCATCGCCAGGGCTTCCAGAACTTCATCGGCGCGGTCACCGGCGTGCAAGGCGCATTGCGGCGCGACGAGGACAACGAGGTCTCGAATTTCGACCAGTACTTGCAGGCCTCGTGGCAGTTCGTCGAGCGCTGGACGCTCAATGCGGGCCTGCGCCGCAGCAGCGTGCGCTTCGCCTCGACCGACCACTACATCGTCGGTACCAATCCCGACGACAGCGGCAGCGTCCGCTATGCCGCGACGTTGCCCGTCGTCGGCCTGATGTTCGCGGCGAGCGACAGCGTCCATGTGTACGCGACGGCCGGTCGCGGCTTCGAGACGCCGACGCTCAATGAGCTCGCCTACCGGCCGAACGGCGCGACCGGCCTCAATCTCGCGTTGCAAGCGGCGCGCAGCGACAGCGTCGAGGTCGGCGTCAAGACGCGAAACGCGAACTGGGGCGAACTCAATGTCGCGCTCTTCGAGACCCGCACCAGCAAAGAGATCGTGACCCAGACCAACTCCGGCGGCCGCTCGACCTTCCAGAACGCCGGCGCGACGCGACGCCGCGGCTTGGAAGCGGCGTGGTCGCGCGAGCTGCGCGAGAACCTGCGCGCGCAGCTTGCGTACACGTACCTTGACGCGCGCTACGTCGATCCGTTCCTGACTTGCACCGCAACGCCATGCGCGAAGGCGAACGTGCCGATTGCGGCCGGCAACCGGATTCCCGGCGTCGCTCGCTCCGCGCTTTATGCCGCGCTCGGCTGGGCGCCGCCGCAAGGCTGGCGCGGCGGGGTCGAGGGCCGCGGCCTGAGCCGCGTCTGGGTCAACGACCTCAACTCCGACGCCGCATCGGGCTTCACAACCGCGAGTGTGAACCTCGGCTACGTCGCCCACGTCGGCAGCTGGGACCTGAGCGGATTCGGCCGCATCGACAACCTGTTCGCCCGCAAGTACGCGGGCTCGGTGATCGTCAACGAAGGCAATTCGCACTTCTTCGAATCGGCACCGGGGCGGACCTGGACGGCCGGCGTCTCGGGCACGATCGGCTTCTGAGAACTGGCTCGGACAATCGCCACGATGCGTGTCTTTCGCGGTCTCCGTCATCCTGATCTCGCGGCCGCCTGTGCCCTGACGATCGGTAACTTCGACGGCGTGCACCGCGGCCACCAGGCGATGCTGGCTCTGCTCGTCTCGGAAGCTGCGCACCGCGGCCTGCCACCCACGGTGATGAGCTTCGAGCCGAACCCGCGCGACTACTTCGCCGGACTGAGAAGCCAACCCGAAGCGGCGCCGGCGCGGATCGCGACGCTGCGCGACAAGCTCGGCGAACTCGAACGCTGCGGCATCGAGCAGGTGGTCGTCTTGCGCTTCGACGCCGCTTTCGCCGCGCAGTCTCCCGATGCCTTCATCGGCAACGTCCTCGTCGCGGGCCTGGGCGTTCGCTACGTTCTCGTCGGCGACGACTTTCGCTTCGGCGCCCGGCGCGCCGGCGACTACGCGATGCTCGATGCGGCCGGCGCCGCGCACGGCTTCGACGTGGCCCGGATGATGGCCTACGAGGTCCATGGCCAGCGGGTCTCGAGTTCCGCCGTTCGCGCGGCACTCGCGGCCGGCGACATGAAAGAAGCCGAGGCGCTGCTCGGCCGGCCGTACAGCGTCAGCGGCCACGTGATCCACGGCGCGAAGCTCGGCCGCGTTCTCGGCGCAAGCGCCGGCGGTCGCGGCGACGGCTTTCGTACCCTCAACCTGCGCTTTCCGCATCCACGCCCTGCGGCGATGGGCATCTTCGTCGCACGCGTGCACGGCATGGGCGGCGCATCACTCGCCGGCGTGGCCAGCCTCGGCCGGCGCCCGACCGTCGACGACAGCGGCCGCGTCCTGCTCGAGGTCCACGTTTTCGATTGGCCCGCCAGCCTCGGTGCCGAAGGGGGCTACGGTAAACTCGTCCGCGTGGAACTGCTTGCCAAACTTCGCGACGAAGCGCGCTACGACTCGCTCGAGGCGCTTGCCGACGCGATCCGCGGCGACGGCGACGATGCGCGCGCCTGGCTCGCGGCCAACGCGCGTACCCACCCTGCCACCGGCCGCCAGACGACGCGCGACCGAATTTGACGAGCCTCGACGTCGCCTTCGCATCGGCCGATGCGAAGTACCCGCCGCGATCGTTGCCCCGCAGCCGATCGCCCGCAACATCGATGTGAACCGAAGACGCACGTTGCGCCTTCGCCCCGAAAGATTCGCCGCCATGGCTGACGCGCCTGCCCCGACTGAAGTCAACGCGACCGACTATCGCAAGACGCTGAACCTGCCCGACACGCCTTTCCCGATGCGCGGCGACCTGCCGAAGCGCGAGCCCGGCTGGGTCAAGCAGTGGAGCGACGCGGGCGTCTACCAGCGCCTGCGCGAAGCGCGCCGCGGACGTCCACGCTTCGTGCTGCACGACGGGCCGCCGTACGCGAACGGACAACTGCACGTCGGCCACGCCGCGAACAAGATCCTGAAGGACATGATCGTCAAGGCGCGACAGCTCGCCGGCTTCGACGCGCGCTACACGCCGGGTTGGGATTGCCACGGCCTGCCGATCGAAAACCAGATCGAGAAGACCTTCGGCCGCGGCCTTGCCCGCGCCGATGTGCAGGCGAAGAGCCGCGCTTACGCGAGCGTGCAGATCGCGCAGCAGATGGCCGACTTCAAGCGCGTCGGCGTGCTCGGCGATTGGGAACATCCGTACCGGACCATGGACTTCGGCAACGAGGCCGGCGAGATTCGGGCGCTCAAGCGAATCGTCGAGCGCGGCTTCGTCTACCGAGGTTTGAAGCCGGTGTACTGGTGCTTCGATTGCGGCTCGTCGCTGGCCGAATTCGAGATCGAATACGCCGATCGCAAATCGACGACCGTCGACGTCGGCTTTCTTGCCGCCGATCCGGCCGCGCTGGCCGCCGCCTTCGGCGTCGTGCCGTTCACGAAGGATGCCTTCGTCGTCATCTGGACGACGACGCCCTGGACGCTGCCCGCCAACCTGGCGCTCAATCTCAACCCCAAGCTCGAGTACTCGCTCGTCGATACGGAGCGTGGGCTACTCGTGCTGGCAAACGCGCTGGTCGAGAAGTGCCTGGCGCGATTCGGGCTCGCAGGAACGGTCGTTGCCGCCGTCCTCGGCGAGAAGCTCGGAGGCCTCGGCTTTCGCCATCCGCTCGCCGGCGTGGATCCTGGCTACGACCGCATCGCGCCGGTCTACCTGGCCGACTACGCGACCGCCGAAGACGGCACCGGTGTCGTCCACTCGGCGCCGGCCTACGGCATCGAAGACTTCAACTCCTGTCGCGCCCACGGGCTGGCGGTCGAGGACATCCTCAACCCGGTGCAAGGCAACGGCGTCTACGACACGGCCTTGCCGCTGTTCGGCGGTCAGCACATCTGGAAGGCGACGGCGCGGATCGTCGAAGCGCTGCGCGCCGCCGGCCGGCTCTTCGACAGCTCGACGCTGGTGCACAGCTACCCGCACTGCTGGCGGCACAAGACGCCGGTGGTCTACCGCGCTGCCGCGCAATGGTTCGTTCGCATGGACGAACCCGACGCGGCCAGCGCCGGCGTGTTCGCGATCGACCCTGCGCCGCAGACGCTGCGCGAGTGCGCGCTCGAAGCGATTCGCGCCACCGCCTTCTATCCCGAGAACGGCCGCGTCCGCCTGCACGACATGATCGCGCACCGGCCCGACTGGTGCATCAGCCGGCAACGCAACTGGGGCGTGCCGCTGCCCTTCTTCCTGCACAAGGTAACGGGCGAGCTGCATCCCGACACGCTGGCGCTGATCGATCGGGCGGCGCGGATCGTCGAAGAAGGCGGCGTCGAGGCGTGGTCGCGCCTTTCCGCGAGCGACGTGCTCGGCGAGGACGGCGAGCACTACGCCAAGAGCAACGACATCCTCGACGTCTGGTTCGATTCCGGATCGACCTTCTTCCACGTCCTGCGCGGCAGCCACCCGGGAACGACCCACCCCGACGACGACGGCAAAAGGCCCGAGGCCGATCTCTACCTCGAAGGCCACGACCAGCATCGCGGCTGGTTCCACTCTTCGCTCTTGATCGCCTGCGCGATGGAAGGCCACGCGCCGTACCGCGGCCTGCTGACGCACGGCTTCACGGTCGACGGCTCCGGCCGCAAGATGAGCAAGAGCCTGGGCAACTTCATCGCCTTGCACGAAGTCACGGCCAAGCTCGGCGCCGAGATCATCCGCCTGTGGTGCGCATCGACCGATTACTCGGGCGATCTCGCGATCGACGACAAGATCCTGGCCCGCGTCGTCGATGCCTATCGCCGCATCCGCAACACGCTGCGCTTCCTGCTCGCGAACACGAGCGACTTCGACGCGGCAACAGACGCCGTGCCGCTGGCCGACATGCTCGAGATCGATCGCTGGGCGCTGGCACGGACAGCGGCCTTGCAGGCCGAGATCGTCGGCAGCTTCGACGAAGCGCGCGGCGTCTTCGTGGGCGGCCACTACGGCGCTTACGAGTTCCACCCGGTGGTCTCCAAGCTGCAGGTGTTCTGCTCGGAAGACCTGGGCGCGTTCTATCTCGACATCCTCAAGGATCGCCTCTACACGACCGCGCCGAAATCGCTCGCCCGCCGTTCGGCGCAGACCGCGCTGGCGCAGATCGCCCACGCGATGTTGCGCTGGATGGCGCCGTTTCTCAGCTTCACCGCCGAAGAAGCTTGGAAGACAGTGGGGCCGGAAGGACTGGCGTCGATCTTCACCGAGACCTATCTCGACGTGCGGCCTTGGATCGACGACGAGCTGCTCGCGACCTGGGCACGCCTCGCCCAGGTTCGTGCCGAGGCCAATCGCCAGATCGAGCTGCTGCGCGCCGAAGGCAAGATCGGCTCGTCGCTGCAGGCCGAGGTCAAGGTCTTGGCGGGACCGAAGCGCCTGGCCGAACTGGCCGCGCTGGGCAACGATCTCCGGTTCGTTCTCATCACGTCGGCGGCCCGGGTCGAATCGGCCGGCGATACCGCCGATCCGGGCGAATTCTTCGTTCACGTGACGCCGAGCGCGGCCACCAAATGCGAGCGCTGCTGGCACTACCGCGACGACATCGGCATCGACGCGCAGCACCCGACGATCTGCGGCCGATGCACGAGCAATCTGTTCGGTGCCGGCGAATCGCGCAAGGTCGCCTGATGGCGGCGAAACGATCGACCCCGATCTGGCTGTGGCTCGCCATCGCGCTCGGCGTCATCCTCGTCGATCGGCTGACGAAGACGCTCATCAGCGGCACCTTCGAGCTCAACGACAGCCGCACGATCACCTCGTTCTTCAACCTCGTGCGTGCCCACAACACCGGCGCCGCGTTCTCGTTTCTCGCCGGCGCCAATGGTTGGCAGCGCTGGTTCTTCATCGGCCTGGGCGCGGTGGCCGCCGTCTTCATCGTCTGGCTGCTCGCGCGCCACGGCGGCCAGCGCATGTTCGGCTGGGCGCTCTCGCTCATCCTCGGTGGCGCCGTCGGCAACGTGATCGACCGCGTGCTGCACGGCCACGTCGTCGACTTCCTTCAGTTCCACTGGGGCAGCGCCTACTTTCCGTCGTTCAACGTCGCCGACAGCGCGATCACGATCGGCGCCGTCCTGCTCATCCTCGACGAGTTGCTCCGGGTTCGGCGCGGGCGCTGACGCCATTGAGCGCCGCGTCGCCCGGGCGCGCGGGTCAACGCTTGCCGAAGGTCCGCGTCCAGTAGATGTCGAGCGAGCTGCCGGGATTGGCGGCGAAGGCCGCGTCCATCTCGGCAAAGTCCGGCGCCATCACGTTGGCGCAGTGTCCGGGGCTGGCCAGCCAGCCGGCGACCACCTGCTCGGGCGAGCCCTGGCCGGCGGCGATGTTTTCGCCGACGTGGCGCCATCGATAGCCCGACCGCGTGGCGCGTTGCATCACCGAGCTTCCAGAAGGATCGACGTGGCTGAAGTAGTCCTTCGCCGCCATGTCGCGACTGTGCGCCAGTGCCGCATCGGCGAGTGCTTCGTTCCAGACCAGGGGCGTGACGGCGGCGAAGTGCTCCTCGCCGCAAGCGCGGGGCCGCGAGCGCACCTCGTTGACGAGGCGGAAAATCGTCTTGCCGGCGTCGCGCCAATCGCCGAGCCCTTCGGGCAACAGCGGCCGTCCGAGGTTGATTCGCCACGCATCGCCCTGGCGCGCGACGCCGATCTGCGAATAGCGCGGATCGAGCAGGACGCGGCAGTAGCGTGCTTCGATGATGCGCGCGATCTCGGGCGCGTCGCCGACCCCGGCAAAGAGAACCGCCGTTGCCGCGGATGCCCGATAGCCGCTGCTGCGCAAGGCGTCGCCGAGCGGGCCGGCAGTGCCGGATCGACGGCGGCGAGCGCGCCAAGACGATCGCCCGGTAGTCACGGCGTGGCGGGGACCTGGTCGGCAAAGATCGCCCAGAGTTCGTGCAGGCGGGCGCGGCCGCGCGAATGCATCGCCTTCTTCACTGCGTCGTCCGGATCGGGATACCGGCGCTCCGGATAGTCGAGGATGCCGATGCCGGCATAGCAATTCGCGGCGACATAAACCAGGCTGCGGATCCGTTGCGCGCGCCGCGACGGTCGCTGGCAATGAGGCCGCTTTCCGGATGACTCAGGCCGGGGAGAAGAAGGATCGCCGCGCTCTCGGTGAGGACGCTGCCGTCGTCGAGCACAAAGGTGGGAATCTGCGCCAGCGGATTGACGCTTCTCAGCTCGTCGAGGCCCGGCGATGGCTGCCACGACGTGGCGTCGACCTTTCGATAGTCGAGACCGGCGATCTCCAACGCTGCCTCGACCGCCGCCGACCCCGATCCTTTCGTGCCGTACAAGGTGAGCATGCGATTGCCTGTCAGGGAATGAGAACGCTCGAGCCGATCGTCTTGCGCGCCTCGAGATCGCGATGCGCGTTCGCCGCGTCGGCCAGCGCGTAGCGCTGCTCGACGTGGATCTTGACCTGGCCACTCTCGACCATCGCGAACAGGTCGTCCGACATCGATTGCATCGCCTCGCGCGTGGCGATGTGCGTGAACAAGGTCTGCCGCGTCACGTAGAGCGAACCGCGCGGCCCGAGCATGCCCGGCGCGAACGGCGGCACCACGCCCGAAGCGTTGCCGAAGCTCGCCATCAGGCCGAACGGGCGCAGGCAATCGAGCGACTTCTCCCAGGTGTCCTTGCCGATCGAGTCGTAGACGACCTTGACGCCTTTGCCACCGGTGATCTCCTTGACCCGTGCCGCGAAATCCTCGGTGCGGTAGTTGATCGCGAAAGCGGCGCCGTTGTCGAGCGCCAGCGCGCATTTCTCTTCGCTGCCGGCCGTGCCGATCAGCTTGAAGCCGAGCGCCTTCGCCCACTGGCAGGCGATCAGGCCGACGCCGCCGGCCGCCGCATGGAAGACGATGAAGTCGCCCGCCTCCAGCCCTTCCTGCGGCCGGGTGCGCTTGAGCAGGTACTGTGCCGTCAGGCCCTTCAGCATCATCGCTGCGCCGGTTTCGAACGAGATGGGGTCGGGCAGCTTGACGACGTTCTTCGCCGGCATGACCCGCGCCAGCGAATAGCTGCCCGGAGGGCCACCGCAATAGGCGGCGCGGTCGCCGGCTCGCAGATGGGTGACGCCCGCGCCGACCGCCTCGACCACGCCCGCCCCTTCATTGCCGAGCGAGAGCGGCATCGGCAGCGTGTAGACGCCGGAGCGCTGGTAGACGTCGATGTAGTTGAGGCCCGAAGCGTGATGTCGAATCCGGATCTCGCCCGGACCCGGCTCGCCGACCGGCAGGTCGACCAGATGCATTTCTTCAGGGCCGCCGCTCTTCTCGATGCGGATGGTCGGGCTGGTGGTGGTCTTCGTGATCATGATGGAGGCTCGCTCGTAAGGGTGCGCTATCGTGCCAGAGCCCGTTCCGCCATGAAGCGACT
>JAYSMB010000320.1:0-6766 GCA_043725065.1 Burkholderiales bacterium | reverse complement strand
CGAGGCTGCGGCGGGTCGGGCCGAAGTCCAGGAATCCAAAAACGCCGAAGCGCACGGCTCGCAACGCTGGCAGCAAGGCTACGACCTGCAGGACGTGACGCGTGAGTGGGGCGCGCTGCACCGCTGCCTGGTGCTCGAACTCGAGCGTTATGCGACGGCGACGCCCGAGGTCGCGCCGCAGGTTCTCAGCGACGCACGGTCGGTGCTCGCCTCATATTTGAGCGAGGCCACCAGCGAGAGCGCCGCCACCTATTTTCGGCTCGAGCGGCTGGAGGCGGCGGGCTCGGTGCGCGACCTGGAAGAAGCGCTCGGCGAAGTACGCGAACTCGAACAGCGTCGCGCCGAGCTGTGGCAGCAAGCGGTACACGATCTGCGCGGCAACCTGGGAATCGTTTCCAACGTCGCGCACGGCCTGACGTTCGACGGATTGCCGGCCGAACGGCGCCAGGACTTCCTCGGCCTGTTGCGAAACAACGTGCTGGCCCTGAACCGACTGCTCGACGACGTGACCGATCTGGCGCGTCTGCAGGCCGGCCAGGAACAGCGCCGTGTCGCTGCCTTCGATGCCGCGCAGATGTTGCATCGCCTGTGCGAAGACGTTCGCCCGATGGCCGACGCCAGGCAGTTGTTTCTCGAGCTGAACGGCCCCGAATCTCTGGCTGTCGAAGGCGACGCGGTAAAGATTCGCCGCATCGCCCAGAACCTTCTGCTCAACGCGTTGAAGTACACGCTGACCGGCGGCGTCACCGTGTCCTGGGGCGATACGCCGGCGCGGGACGACGGCCGTTGGTATTTGTGCGTCGAAGACACCGGCCCGGGCTTTCATGCCGGCCGGGGTGCGCCCCTGGTGGGCGCGCTGGCCGCGACGCCAGGCCAGCAGCTGCCGGACGAGGATTCGCGGCCGGTGCACCAATCGCAGGGCGAGGGGCTGGGCCTGGCGATCGTCAAGCGCTTGTGCGAACTGCTCGGCGCGAGCGTCGAGCTCGAGAGCGGCATTGGTCATGGAACGACCATTCGCGTCCTGCTGCCACGTCACTACGCGGCGGCGCGGGGCTGAATCGCCAAATCATTCACGCCGCTCGGCTCGGCGTTGCATCTCGACGCATTCGCTTTACCCGGCTTTACGCGGCGTGTGACTTCCGTTCATCTCTCTGGCCCGTTGCAGAACGACACTGCAAGCGAAGGAGGGTTCCGCGATGAACGTTACCGAAGTCGAAGTCGTCGATGCGAAGCGGGCAGCGCCCGCGCCGACGCCACAGGTCGCTGCCGCGGCGGTAGCCACGCTGGTTGCTGCAAGCCTTGCGGCGTGCGGCGGTGGCGGCGGCAGCAGCGGGTCGGGCACGGGTACCGGCGGCGGTGGAGGTGGCACCGGGTCGGGAACGCCGCCCACGGTCGCCGAGGCCTCGCGCTTTCTGGCGCAAGCCTCGATGGGCGCGAGCCGCACCGATATCGCTCGCGTTCAAGCGATCGGCTTTTCGGCCTGGCTCGACGAGCAGTTCGCGATGGCGCCCTCGACGAGCCGCTGGGATGCGCTGGTCGCCGGCGGCTACGCCGACCCGAGTTTCAAGAACACCGAAGGCGGCTTCGACGCGTCGGCCTGGCGCAAGCTCCTCTCGTCGCCCGACACGCTGCGCCAGCGCGTGACGCTCGCGCTCTCGGAGCTTTTTGTCACGGCCATCGACAGCCTCACGGGCAGTGGCTGGAAGGCGTTCGCCGCCGCCAACTACCTCGACCTGCTCGAAGCCAACGCGTTCGGTAACCATCGCACGCTGCTGCAGCAGATTTCGACCAACACGGCGATGGGAATGTTCCTCACCTTTCGCGCCAGCATAAAGGGCGACCCGGTTTCAGGCGCGCTGCCCGACGAGAACTACGCGCGTGAGGTGATGCAGCTCTTCACGATCGGCCTGGTTCAGCTGAACCTCGACGCAATGCCTCAGCTCACCGGCGGCGCCACGACCTACACCTACGGACTGAGCGATATCACCGGCCTCGCGCGAGTCTTCACGGGCTGGGATTTCGATCTGGCCGGGCAGTCGGGTGCGGTCGCTTCGGCGACGCCCGATTTCGTTCGCCGGCCGATGATCAACTACACGGCTCGCTACGAGACCGGCGCCAAGACTTTTCTCGGCACCACGATCCCCGCCGGGGTCGACGCGGTGAGCTGCCTGACGATGGCGCTCGACGCCATCTTCGCGCATTCGAACGTCGCGCCTTTCACCTCCCGGCAGCTGATCCAGCGCCTGGTCACGAGCAACCCGAGCCCCGCCTACGTGGCGCGCATCGCGACCGTCTTCAATAACGACGGAACCGGCACGAAGGGCAATCTCAAGGCCGTCATCAAGGCCATCCTGCTCGATGA
The DNA here is from genome assembly GCA_043725065.1 of Burkholderiales bacterium. GTDB lineage: Bacteria > Pseudomonadota > Gammaproteobacteria > Burkholderiales > Burkholderiaceae_C > Schlegelella_A. The sequence goes on along the minus strand of JAYSMB010000320.1, from coordinate 4,404 downwards.
CGAAGCGCGCAGCGCCAGCGTCGCGGCGAGCCCTTCGGCGGGCAAGCTGCGCGAGCCGATGCTGCGATTCGCGGGTTGGGCGCGTGCCTGGAGCGCCGCCTCGCGGAGCAACGTCTGGGCTGTCGGAAATACTTCGGACGCGGCGACACGCCTTGGCCAGAGCCCACTCCGCTCGCCCTCGGTCTTCAATTTCTTTCGCCCCGGTTATGTGCCGCCGAACAGTGCGATCGCGACCGCCCTGCTTGTGGCGCCGGAGTTCCAGATCACGAACGAGTCGACGGTCGTCGGTGCAGTGAACTTCCTGCAGCGCGCGATCTCCGGCGGCGTCGGCGATCTCGCGGCCGACTACACGTCCCTGCTTGCGCTTGCCGACGACGCGGTGGCGCTGGTCGCCGAGATCAACCTCGTGCTGGCTGCCGATCAGCTGAGCGCGGCGACGACCGCGACGATCTCGGGCGCGCTCGCGACCATGGCCAGCGGCAGCGACCCGACCCGCCAGCAGCGCATCTACGCGGGCCTCACGCTCGCGATCGCTGCGCCCGACTTTGTCGTGCTGAAGTAAGGAGAACGCGATGACGATGAACGCTTCCCGCCGCGCTTTCCTGCAACGCGCTTCCGCCCTTTCGCTGGCCGGCACGGCCGCGCCCTGGGCCCTCAATCTCGCGGCGATGGGCGAGGCCGCGGCGGCGACGGCCACCGACTACAAGGCGCTGGTCTGCGTCTTTCTGTACGGCGGCAATGACTACGGCAATACGCTGATCCCGGTCGACACGGCAAGCTATGCCGCCTACCAGGGCATGCGGCCGACGCTGGCCTACCCGCTGGCTTCGCTCGCCGCGACGACGCTTTCGCCGACGATCCTCGCGAGCGACTCAAGCACCCGCCAGTACGCGCTGGCGCCCGAGCTGGCACCCCTCTTGCCGTTGTTCACGTCGGGCAAGATGGGCGTGATGCTCAACGTCGGCACGCTCATTCAACCGACCCTCAAGGCGCAGTACACGGCGCAATCGGTGCCGCTGCCCCCCAAGCTGTTCTCGCACAACGATCAGCAATCGGTCTGGCAGTCTTCGGCGCCGGAAGGCGCGGCATCAGGCTGGGGTGGACGCATGGGCGACCTGTTCGTCGCCGGCAACGGCAACGCGACCTTCACCTGCGTGAACGTGTCGGGCAACGCGGTGTTCCTCTCCGGCGGCACCGCCGTGCAGTACCAGGTCTCGACCTCGGGCCCGGTCGCCTTCAGCGGCCTCGCCGCGCCGCTGTTCGGCTCGGCGGCATGTTCGACGGCGTTGCAGTCGCTCGTCACCGGGCCCCGTACGCACTTGTTCGAGAACGAGTACACCGCGCGTCGCCAAACGCTCGATCGATGCCGGCAGCGTGCTCACCGCGGCGCTCGCGACCGCGCCTGCGATCGCCACGCCATTTCCGGCCGGCAACGCGCTCGCCGACCAACTGAAATTCGTGGCGCGCATGATCTCGACGGCGACGACCACGAGCACGAAGCGTCAGGTTTTCTTCGTTTCGATCAGTGGCTTCGACACCCACGACGGGCTCGCCGCCATCCACCCCGGTCTGCTGACGACGGTCGCCGATGCGCTCGCCGCGTTCAACCAGTCGACGATCGAGCTCGGCGTCGCGAACCAGGTGACGACCTTCACCGCGTCTGACTTCGGCCGCACTCTCACCGCCAACGACGGCTCCGACCACGGTTGGGGCAGCATGCATTTCATGCTCGGCGGCGCCGTCAACGGCGGGCGCTTCTACGGCACGGCGCCGGTCGTCGCCAACAACGGGCCCGACGACGTCGGCCAGGGCCGCTTGCTGCCGAGCACCGGCGTCGACCAGTACGCGGCGACGCTGGGCAAGTGGTTCGGCATCAGCGACAGCGAGCTGCTGACCGTGCTTCCCAACCTCGGCAACTACAACCCGAGCCAGCGCAATCTCGGCTTCGTCTGATCGTCAGTCGAGGCGCTGTTCGCGCCAGAGGCCGAGCACCTGCTGCACCGGCCGGTCGGAGAAGCTGAAGAGCAGCGAGTCTTCGTGCGCTGTGAGGGCGAACGGCTGCCATGAAGGCACGACGAAGATGTCGCGCCGGCCGAACTCGAAGGCCTGTTCGCCGATCGCGGCACGGCCACCGCCTTCGAGGCAGACATGAACGCTGCTGTCGCTGCTGCGCGAAGGCCGCGTCGCGAAGCCGGCCGGCAGGCGCTGCGCGAAGGTGCCGATCGTCGGCATCGGCGAGCGGCCGGTGGCGGGGTTGACGAAGCGCAGCTTGAAGCCGTGGTGCGGGTCGACCGAGGACTTCGAAATGCCGAGCAGCGATTCGCGGGTTCGCGCGAACGGATAGACAAAGATCTTGCTCGGTTGCGAGGCCGATTGCTCGTGGTCGAGCGGCAGCATGTTCATGCCGTAGCGCGCCAGCGCGTCGCCTTCGGGCCGCGCCGCGGCCTGCGATTTCGCCGCGCTCTTCTCGGCGAAGCCGGCGTCGAGAAAGCGCACCAGCGGGATGTCGAGACCGTCGAGCCAAACCACCGGCTCGTTGCCGTCGTTGCCGTGGTCGTGAAAGGTCCACGAAGGCGTGATGATGAAGTCGCCGTAACGCATCGTCGTGCGCTCGCCGTCGACCGCCGTGTAGGCACCTTCACCGTCGAGCACGAGGCGCAATGCCGACTGCGTGTGCCGGTGCGCCGGCGCCACCTCGCCGGGAAGGATCAGCTGTAGCCCGGCGTAGAGCGACTGCGTGATGCACGACTGGCCGCGCAGGGCCGGGTTCTCGAGGATGAGGACGCGCCGTTCGGCCTCTTCGGCCGTGATCAGGCGGCCCGCTTCCATCACGTGCTCGCGAACCGCGTCGTAGTGCCAGATCGCCGCCGCGACCGGGCTCCTCGGCTGCGGCGGCGCCAGCGCGCCCAGCACTTCCCAGAGCGGCGTCATGCCAAGCTTGTCGATGCGAGCGTAGAAAGCGCGTCGGGCTTCGGCACTGCTCGTCGCGACGGCATCGTGGCGGTCCATCGTTTGATTGTGAATCAACGCTGCCTGCCCCGGGGGCAAGCCCGCTGGCCGGGCGTCGCGGCGCGCGGTACAACAGCGGCGGAGTCCGGAGCGGAGTTCGTCATGACCCAGATGAAACACCTGAGCATCGTCGACGGCGCCTTCCTGCACATGGAAAGCGCCGAAATGCCGATGCATGTCGGCAGCCTGAACCTGTTCGAGCCGCCGGCCGGCTACAGCGGCGAGGGCTTCTACGAAGCGGTCAAGGCGCACGTCGCCAAGCGCATGCACATGGCGCCGGTGTTCACACGCAAGCTCGCGCTGATGCCGTTCGACCTGGCCAACCCGGTCTGGATTCACGACGACGACATCGACCTCGACTACCACGTGCGCACCATGGTGCTGCCCAAACCGGGCACGTTCGAGCAGCTCGAGGCGCTCGCCGCACGGCTGCATTCGATGCTGCTCGACCGCAGCCGGCCGCTCTGGGAGTTCTACGTCATCGAAGGCCTGGCCGACGGCCGGATCGGCTTCTACGGCAAGGGTCCATCACGCGGCGGTCGACGGCCAGGCCGGCGTCGCCATGGCCACGAGCATGTTCGATCTGACGCCCGAGCCGCGCGCCGTCAAGCCGCCGCGCGAGGCCCGCGCCAACACCTACCAGCTCGGCGTCGCCGAGCTCCTCACCGCGGCCTTGCAGAACCAGTTCCAGCAACTTGTGCAGAGCCTGAAACTCCTGCCCACACTGGCGACGACGCTGCTCGGCGCGGCGCGCACGGCAATCGCCGAGCGGCGCGACGAAAGCGCTGAAGACCGCGCCGCGCGCAAGGCCGCGGCGCCGGGCTCGTCGTTCAAGTTCGCACCGCCGACGCCGTTCAACCATTCGATCACCAACCAGCGCGCGTTCTCCGCGGTGTCCCTGCCGCTCGGCGAAGTCAAGGCGATCGGCAAATCGGTCGGCGCGTCGATCAACGACGTCGTGCTGTGGCTGTGCAGCACGGCGTTGCGGTCGTACCTGAAAGAAGGGCGTGAATTGCCCGACAAGTCGCTGGTCGCCGGCGTGCCGATCTCGCTGCGCCAGGAAGGCGACACGACGGCCAACAACCAGGTCGCGGGCACCTTGATCGACCTCGGCACCGAGATCGCCGACCCGGCCCGGCGCCTGAAGGCGATCCAGCGCGGCACGGCGGCAATGAAGCGGCAGATAGACAAGTTTCGCGGCGTCATCCCGACCGACTTTCCTTCGCTCGGCTCGCCCTGGCTGATCGCCGGACTGGCCTCGCTCTACGGGCGCTCGCGCATCGCCGACTGGCTGCGTCTGGCCAACGTGACGATCTCGAACGTGCCCGGCTCGAAGGTGCCGGTCTATCTGGTCGGCGCGAAGATGACCGACTACTACCCGCTCTCGATCGTCGT
>JAYSMB010000319.1:0-8037 GCA_043725065.1 Burkholderiales bacterium | reverse complement strand
TCGCCGACCGAGGTGACCAGGCTGTCGAAGCTGAGCAGGGTCGTCGCGTCGAGATCGAAGTCCTTGAGCGGCACCGGCGGCGACTCGGTCGTCAAGTTGCCGGCCGCGTCGTAGTAGCCGGTCCGCGAAATGAAGGCGTGGGTGCGGCGGCGGAACTGGTTCTGCAGCTGCACGTTGTTGAAGTCGGACGTCGGAAACAGGGTCAAGCCGCTCTCGGTGCCGGTCGGCGAGACCGTCACGGCCAGCGCTCCCGCACGCGCGGCGGCGGGCGGTACCGAGCTCTTGCGGCGCAGCGCCAACGTCGCGGTCTTCAGGGCGTCCATCAGCGCGGTGTCGGCGGTGTCGATGCCATTTCGGGTCGCGGCCGCTTCGACCGCGAGGCGCAGCGGTTCGACCACCGCGTCGAACCTCGCGTCGGCGAGCGCGCGGCGCAGCGCGATCTGGATCGCCGGCCCCCGGTTGTAGGCCTCGCTGGTGAGCAGCAGCAAGGCTTCGGCGGTGCCGCGCGAATCGACCGTCGTGCGCACGCCGGTCTCGACCATGCTCATCAGCAGCAGGTTTCCGCCCTCGTCGAACACGTAGCCCATCTGCGGCGCGCCTTCGATGACAACGACGCCGGCCGTGCCGTTGTCGCCCACCTGCGAGACGTTGTTGGCCGAGACCAGCCGGGTGCTCGTCAGCGCGGCGACGCCGCCTGCCGGCAACACGACCTTGGCCGCCTGGACCGAGCGGTTGACGGCAGGCAGCTTGGCGGCGAGTGCCTCGGCCTTGGCCTGGTCGGGATCGGGGCTGCTGCTCGCCAGGCCGGCGTTGCTGTCGCTGCCGCCGCAAGCGATCAGCACCAGCGGCGAGGCCAGTGCCAGGCTGCCCGGAAGGCCGAGCATCAGCTTGCGGCGCAGGGGGTCGGGACCGGGCAGCGAATCGGGTGCGTAGTTCTTCATGGCGGCGTCCTCGGGCGTTGTGATGCCCGAAGCTTTTTCCGCAGCCGTTAGGCGACCGTTAGGCGACCGTTAGCGGCATCGCCCGTCGGTCGCCAACGCGTTCGTGCCAGGTCAGCCGTGCAAGGCCATGGCCACGGCTTCGGCCAGCCCGAGCCGACGCCCTTCGGCCCAGAGTTGCTCGCGCCGGCGCCGGTCGAGCCGGCACGCGGCCAGCCGCTGGACGAGGCGCAGGTAGTGCAGGTCGCCGGGGCTCAGCTGGCCGAAGCGCGTCTCCCAGAACCCGGCCGCGAACGAGGCCAGGCGCAGCGCCGTCTCGGGCTGCTCGAGGTGCGCGAGCGCCCGCGGCAGGTTCCACAGGCTGTGCGCCAGCTCGTGCAGGGCGAGCGTCTCCCACGCAAGGCGCGAGCTTTCGCGCAGGCTGGCCGCAGCCTCGGACCAGCGCCGCAGCCCCATCTGGGCGTTGCCGCGGACGTTCAGCATCTGGCTGACGCGACGCCAGTCGTGCAGCAGGCGCGCGCTCGACTCGATGCCTTCGAGCCGCGCCAGCGCCTCGCCGTTGCGGCCGGCGTTCTGCGCGCAGACGGCGAGGCTGTAGCGGCCGCTGTGGATCGCGTGCCGGTTGCCCTGACGTTCCCAGAGAGCGAGCGCCTTCGCATGCGACGCTTCGGCGGCGGCGTAGTCGCGCCGGCCGTTCGCCAGGTTGGCGCGCAGCGTCTGCACGCCGGCCCGCAGGTCGAGGTCGGACGATGTCGTCGCCAGCGCCTCGGCGGCGTCGAGCAGCGGGTCGACGCCGCTGGCTTCGCGGGTCTTGCGCCAGCGCACGCGTGCGAGCGCCAGCAGGGCGCGACCGCGCGCTGCCGCGGGCTCAGCAGTGCCCGCCAAGCCCTGTTCGGCATGGGCCAGCGCCTGGTCGCTCTGACCGGCGATGAACAGCAGCGGTCCGATCAGCGTGTGCCCCAGCGCCTGCAAGGCAGGGTGGTTCGATCGCTCGACAGCGCAAGCGAGCGAGGCGAGCCCCTCCGCGGGCAGTTCGACATCCTCGAGCACGCGGCGCAAGGGCAGGGCGATGCGGATCGCGTCGTCGGGCGCCGCGTCGCCGATCGCGCTGGCCAGGCCGGCGAGCAGGTTGGGAAGCTCGGCGCGCACTTCGGAGAGGTCGGGCGTATCGGCAAGCGAGGTGGCCCACGCCATCAGCCAGGCACGATGGCGCGCACGGGCAGTACGCGCCTGGTGTTCGTCGAGCTGCAAGGCCGCGTACTCGCGCACCGGCCCGAAGGCGGCGAAGCGGTTCGTGCCGCTTTCGGCGGACTCGACGCGCAACAGCGATTGGGCGACCAGGTCGTCGAGCAAGAGCGCGGCTTCGGCCGCGCCGACGCCGCGGACGGCCGCCGCTGCCGCAGCGCTGAAGCCGCCCTGGAACACGGTGAGCGCAGCGAGGAAACGCGCCGGCGCCGCGGCGAGCAGGCGCCAGCTCCATTCGATGACGTACAGCATCGACGCATGGCGCGGATCGGTGCCGCCGCGTGGCCCCGAACGCGCGAGCAATTCGAGCGTGTGTCCGCCCGGCGTCGATCGCGCCAGGCGCAGCAAGTCGCGCATCGCCGGCGGCGCGATGCTGCGCACCCGCGCCGCCGCGAGCTCGATCGCCAGCGGCATGCCTTCGAGCAGATGAACCAGATCGCCGATCGCTTCGACGTTGCTCGGTCCGATGTGAAAATCGGCCCGCGCCGCCCGCGCCCGATCGACGAACAGGGCCACCGCCGGCGCGATCGCGGCGACGTCGAGTGCGGTGCCCGGGCGAGGCAAGCCGAGCGGCTGGACCGGAAACTCGCGCTCGCCGTCGATGCCGAGCACACGCCGCGAGGTCACCAGAAGATGCAGTCCCTCGATCGCCGCGCCGAGCCGGGCGACGACCTCCTCGCCGTGGCCGGCGAGCTGCTCGAAGTTGTCGAGCACCAGCAGGGCGCGCCGTCCGCCGAGCGCTGCGACCAGCGGCTCGAACGCGTCGTCGCCCTGCGGCCGCAGGTGCAAGTGGGTGAGCAGCGCATCGAGCAGTTGCGCGCGCGTCGAGCAGCCGACCAGCGGAACGAAGGCGATGAAGTCGAAGCGCGGCGCGACTGGCGTGCCGATCGAGGCCGCGAGCTCGACCGCAAGGCGCGTCTTGCCGCTGCCGCCCGGGCCCAGCAACGTGACCAACCGATGCGAGAGAACCTCTTCGCGCAGGCGAGCGCCTTCCGCGTCGCGGCCGAAGAAGCGCGTCAGGTAGACCGGCAGCACGGCGCGCGTCGCAGGAACGCGCGCCGCCGGTGCGATCGGCGTGGCCGGCGAATCCGCAACGGCCTGCGTGGGCGTCGGGGTCGTCGCGAGTGGCGCCGCATGACGGCCGGCGCGGTCGAACAGAGCCGTCAGGCGCAGCCGCTCCTCGTCAATCCACTCGTCGTAGTGGCCTGGCAGGAGCTCGCCGCCATACAGGGCGAGCGCTTCTGCGTAGCGCCCGGCGCGCACCGCCGCTTCGAAGCGGACGGCATCGCAGTCGAGCGCGCCGGCGACCAGGCGCACGCCCTGCCGATCGGCCAGCAGCACCGGCGAGGCGACCGGTCCCGGCGGCTCGAGCAACTGGCGCAAGGTGAACAGGACCTGGCGCAGCCGGTTGCGGCCGACGTCGAGCGCGACCCCGGGCCACAGCAGCTCGATCAGCTCCTCGCGCGCGTGGCTGCGCTGCGGGAAGAGCGCGAGACGGGCCAGCAGCGCGGCGACGCCGCGGCTCGCAAAGTTGGTGATGGTCTCGTCGCCGCGCCGTGCCGCCAGGCCGCCGAGCAGTCGGATCTGCCAGTGCGAAGCGGCGGGCCGGTCCGTCGAATCGGAAGGTGCGTCGGGCGACAGGAACACAGGGGCCTGGGCGAAGTTGCGGCCATGGTAGCGACGCATCGCGTCGCCTCTGCCCCTGCGGTGTCGCCAGGATGCCAAGGCTTGCCGGTTTTCGCCGGTCGCGTTGCGGCGAGTCTTCCGGCACCCGTTCGACACGAGGCGGGTGCCTCAGTGGATCTTGCGCCCCTTCTTCTTGAAGGACTTCGGGCGGTAGACGTTGCCGTCCCACTCGCTGGCGCCTGCGCTGGTGCCTTCGCGGGCGCGGCGGATCGCCGCTTCGGCCTCACGGTGGGCCCGGCGACGCGACGAATTCCACGCAAAGATCGAGTCGATGCGTGCGCCGGTGCGCCGGCTCCAGCGTGCCACTGTGTTGTCGAAGCGTTGCCTGCGGCGCACGCCGAGCCCGAGCCGAACCAGCATCACCAAACAACCGGCGACGATGATGGTGGCGAAGATTTTTTCGAGCACTTGGGGGTACCTGCGCGCGTGCGGCGATGGCAGGAAGCGATGGTAGCGCGCATGCGCCGAGAATCACGCCGGCCATGATCAGAAGCTCGCCCGTCGCCGACTCTCGCCAAGCCTGGACGCGCCTTGGCGTCGCCGTGGCGCTGATGACGATCGGCAGCGGCGCGATGTACGTCGTCTCCGTCGTGCTGCCTTCGGTGCAAAAGGAGTTCGGCGTAGCCCGGGCCGACGCGTCGTTGCCGTACACGCTGCTCATGATCGGCTTCGGCTTCGGCGGCATCTTCATGGGCCGGCTGGCCGACAAGCGTGGCGTGATGCTGCCGATCCTGATCGGCGCGGCGGGCCTCGGCGCCGGCTTCATCGCCGCCGGCATGAGCGGCGGCATCGTCGGCTTTGCGATCGTGCATGGCGTGTTGCTCGGTTTGATCGGCAGCTCGGCCACCTTCGCGCCGCTGGTCGCCGACACCTCGCTCTGGTTCGTCAAGCGGCGCGGCATCGCGGTGGCGATCTGCGCCAGTGGCAACTACGTGGCCGGCGCGATCTGGCCGCCGATCGTCCAGCACTTCGTCGAGACGATCGGCTGGCGCCAGACCTACATCGGCATGGGCATCTTCTGCGCGTTGACGATGCCGGCGCTGGCCTGGTTGATGCGCGCCCGGCCGCCGGCACTCGTGGCCGTGGCGATGCGCGGCGCGCAGCCGACGTTGCGGCCCTTCGGCTTGTCGATGAACGCCGCCCAGACACTGCTCTGCGTCGCCGGCGTGGCCTGCTGCGTCGCCATGTCGATGCCGCAGGTGCACATCGTTGCCTACTGCGGCGACCTGGGCTACGGCGCGGCGCGCGGCGCGCGGATGCTCTCTCTTATGCTCGCGTCCGGCATCGTCAGCCGGCTCGTCTCGGGCGCCATCTGCGACCGCATCGGCGGCTTGCGCACGTTGCTGCTCGGCTCGGTGCTGCAAGGCACGGCGCTGCTGATGTTTCTGCCCTTCGATTCGCTCGCTTCGCTGTACGTGATCTCGGCGCTGTTCGGCCTGTTCCAGGGCGGCATCGTGCCTTCGTACGCGATCATCGTGCGCGAGTACTTTCCACCGGCCGAAGCCGGCGCGCGCGTCGGCACCGTGCTCATGTTCACGCTGTTCGGCATGGCGCTCGGCGGCTGGATGTCGGGCAAGGTGTTCGACCTGACCGGCTCGTACCATGCGGCCTTCATCAACGGCCTGCTCTGGAACGCCTTGAACATCTCGATCGCCGTGTTCCTGCTCGCACGCACGCACGGCTGGATCGGGCGGCGTGCTCTTCCGGCGTGAAGCCGGGTCGGTCCGCAGTCTGACCATGACCGTCCTCGTCGGCACCGCGTCCTGGACGGACAAGACCTTGATCGCCTGCGGCCGCTTCTATCCGGCGATGGCGAAGAATGCCGAGGCGCGCTTGCGCTTCTACGCCTCGCAGTTTCCGATCGTCGAAGTCGACTCGAGCTACTACGCGATGCCGGTGCCGGCCACGGCGCAGCTTTGGGCCGAGCGCACGCCCGAAGGCTTCGTGATGAACGTGAAGGCGTTTCGCCTCTTCACCGGTCACCAGACGCAGCCCATCGTTCTGCACAAGGACCTGCAGCTCGCATTCGGCGCATCGCTGCCAGCCAGCTTCTTCTACCGCGACGTTCCGACCGCATTGATCGACGAGTTGTGGAAGCGTTTTCGTGAAGCCTTGCTGCCGCTGCAGGCCTCGGGCCGGCTCGGCCTCGTCCATTTCCAGTACCCGCCCTGGGTCACCGCCGGCCCGGCCGGCCGCGCCCAGGTCGAGCATTGCGTGCTGCGCATGAGTGGCTTCGACCTGAGCGTCGAGTTCCGCCACAAGAGCTGGTTCGAAGGCGTCGACCGGGAACAGGAGACGATCGCTTTCCTGCGCGAGATGGGCGTGGCACACACCGTCGTCGACGGGCCGCAAGGCTTCTCGAACAGCGTTCCCCCGCTCTGGGAAGCGACCCATCCGCGCCATGCCTTGCTGCGCCTGCACGGCCGCGACACCGCGACCTGGAACGCCAAGGGCCAGACCTCGGCCTCGGACCGTTTCAACTACGACTATCCTGACGACGAGCTCGCCGACCTCGTGCCCAAGCTCGAACGTCTTTCCCTCACCGCGATGCAGACTCACGTGATCTTCAACAACAACATGGAAGACCAGGGCCAGCGCAACGCCCGCTCGCTGATCGACCTGCTGATCAAGGCCGGCCTGCGCTGAGGCGTTGGCCTACGCCGGGGCGGCCCGTGGGCCGGCACCGGCGCTCAGACCGGCTCCGGACAATTGCCGCAGACAACGCGCCATCGAGACTTCGCCATGGCAAGTGCCCCTATTTCCCGACCGATGACGTTTGCGACCTGGTGGACCCTGGTCAAGGGTGCCGGCGACGCCTGGATCGACGACTACGCGCCGAGCATGGGCGCGGCCCTCTCGTACTACACCGTGTTCTCGCTCGCGCCGCTGCTCCTGATCGTCATCGCGATCGCCGGGCTGGTGTTCGGCGAGCAGGCGGCTCGCGGCGAGATCTTCGGCCAGCTGCGCGAGCTGATGGGCAAGGACACCGCGCTGGCTGTCGAAGGCGTGCTCGCCAGCCTCAACAAGCCGGCCCAGGGCGTCGCCGCGACCACCGTCGGCGTGGTCCTTCTGCTGATCGGCGCGACCTCGGTCTTCGGCGAACTGCAAGACGCGCTCGACCGGATCTGGCGGGCCCCGGCGCGCGAGCGCTCGGCCGGCTGGTGGAACCTGTTGCGCACCCGGTTGCTGTCGTTCGGCATGATCCTGGGCGTCGCCTTCCTGCTGATGGTCTCGCTCGTGCTCGGCGCCGTCATCTCGGCACTGGGCAAATGGTGGGGCGGCATCTTCGGCGACTGGGAGGTGCTGGCGCAGGTCGTCAACCTGATGGTCGGCTTTCTGCTGACCATCGGCGTCTTCGCGATGATCTACAAGCTGATGCCGCGCGTGCGGGTGCGCTGGCACGACGTGTGGCTCGGCGCGTTCGTCACCTCGCTCCTGTTCACGATCGGCAAGTTCCTGATCGGCCTGTACATCGGCAAGAGCGGCATCGCCTCGGGCTTCGGCGCGGCCGGCTCGCTGGTGGTCGTGTTCGTGTGGGTGTACTACTCGGCGCAGATCTTCCTGATGGGCGCCGAGTTCACCTGGGTCTACGCCCGCACTTTCGGCTCGATGTGCGACGCGATCCCTCCCGCCGAAGACGAGCACGCGCCCGACCCGCCGTCCCGCGGCGCCGAACTCGCGGCGCCGGCACCGCCGCTCGCGCCGACCGCGAGGTTCACGAGGGTGACGAAGCGGGGCGACGGCGCCCTGCGCAAGGTCGGCATCGGCCTGGCGTTCGGGGTGGTGCTGCGCTACTTGGTGCCGTGGCTTCTGCGCCGCAAATAGCGGCGCCGCGCGTTCCTTTTTAGCCGGGCAGCTTGGCCGCCGGCGGGTCGATCTTCTCGATCTTCGGCGGCTCGCTGAGCAGCGCCGCCGGGTTGGCCATCAGGGCCGCGGCGATCGGGCCCCGCAGATGCGCGTCGCGCCCCGTCTCGTCGGCGAAGGCGTCGAACACGCCGAAGGTCGAGGGGCCGAATTTCAGCGCGAACCAGGCCGTGGTGCCAGCCTCGGCATTGGCCAGGGGAAGGGCGCCGGCAAGAAAGTCGGCGACTGCGGTTTCTTTTCCAGGCTTGGCTTCCAGGCGGACGAAAAGTGCGAGCTTGACCCTGGTGCGAGTTCCTTCGTTGAA
>JAYSMB010000318.1:0-5755 GCA_043725065.1 Burkholderiales bacterium | reverse complement strand
CGGGCGCGATCGCCAGGCAGCCGAGCTTGGCGAAGCGTCGCGCCACGTCGGCGATGTGCTCGTGAACATCGAAGATTTCGGAGACGACGACGACGATGGGCAAGGCCTTACCGCCAGCTGGCATGGCCCGGTAGGCGGGCACTTCAAAGTCGCCCGCGGCAATCGTGATCGACCCCGCGACCAGGCCCTCGGTATCGGTCGTGATCGTGCTCGCTTCGATCGGCTGCACGGCCACCGCGAAGTTCGATGCGGGCACGCTGGAGCCGCTGCGCTGCTTCGGCAAGGGATCGAGGTCGGTACGCAGCATCGCGGGCTCCTGGCAGCGGTCGGGGCACTGCATTCTAGGAAGCCGCGCCGGATCGAGGCGCCGCACTGCCTCCGGGGGCCAGCCCCGACAATCGGCGGATGGACTCGCCCATCTTCGCGCGCCAGGACTTCGACACGCGCTGGCCCGGCCAGCTCGCGGCGATCGACATGGGCTCGAACAGCTTTCGCCTCGAGATCGGCCAGCTCAACGGCGATCGCTATCGTCGCATCGACTACCTGAAGGAAACGGTTCGACTCGGCGCCGGGCTCGATGCCGCCGGCTTTCTGAGCGAAGAAGCCGCCGCGCGCGGCCTCGATTGCCTGGCCCGCTTCGCACGACGACTCGAAGGCTTTGCGGCGAGCCAGGTGCGCGCGGTGGCGACCCAGACCTTGCGCGAGGCGAAGAACCGCGACGCCTTCCTGGCCCGCGCCCAGACCGTTCTCGGCCGGCCGATCGAGATCATCTCCGGCCGCGAGGAAGCGCGCTTGATCTACGCCGGCGTGGCCCGGCTGCAGCCCTCGACCGTCGCGCGACTGGTCATCGACATCGGCGGACGCTCGACCGAAATGATCCTCGGCCGCGGCAGCCGGCCGAGCCGGGCCGAATCGTTCCAGGTGGGCAGCGTCAGCCTGTCGATGAAGTACTTCCCCGACGGGCGCTTCACCGAGAACGGTTTCCGCGACGCGCAGGTCGCCGCCGGCGCCGAGCTCGAGGAAGCGCTCGGCCCGTTCGCGCCGCGTCATTGGCGCGAGGCGCTCGGCTCTTCCGGCACCGTCGGCGCGGTCTCGCAAGTGCTGGCCGCCAGCAATGTCAGCGACGGCTGCGTCACACCCGAAGGACTGCGCTGGCTGATGGAGCGTTGCCTCGAAGCCGGCAGCGCCGACCGGCTCGAACTGCCCGGCCTCAAGCACGACCGGCGCGCCGTCATCGCCGGCGGCCTGTCGCTGCTCTACACGCTGGCTGCAAACTTCGGCATCGCCGAGCTGCGTCCGGCGCGCGGCGCGCTGCGCCAGGGCGTGATCTTCGACCTCGAGGCGCGCGAGGCGAGCGAGCGGCGCGCCGTGGCCGGTGGCGAAGACCTCCGCGAAGCTTCGGTGCGCGAGCTGCAGCGCCGCTTCATGATCGACACGGAGCAGGCCGCGCGCGTTGCACGCGTCGCCTTGGCTTTGCTGTCGGACGTGCTGCCCAAGGCAACCAGCGAGGCGCGGCGGGAACTCTCGTGGGCCGCTGCGCTGCATGAAGCCGGCATGATGATCTCGCACCACGATCACCACCGGCACAGCGCCTATGTGCTCGCGCACGTCGATGCGGCGGGTTTTTCGCAAAGCCAGTTGCGCCGCATCGGCGACCTCGTGCTCGGCCAGCGCGGCGGCCTGCGCAAGCTCGAGCCACGACTGCAGGAACCTTTCTTCGCGCTCTACCTGCTGTGCCTGCGGCTGGCCGTCATCGTCTGCCATGCGCGCGGCGGCGTCGAGCCGGGCGAGATCAGTCTTGCGGTGAACGGCACGCAGACGACAATCGTGCTGGCGCCGGGCTGGGCCGATTCGCATCCGCGCGCCTTGCATCTCCTGCGCGAAGAAGTCGAAGCCTGGACCAGGGCCGGGCTGCTGCATCCGACGCTGGCACCAGCCTGAAGCGCGAGCACGTTCCGCGCGAACCGAAGCTCTACTTCCTGCCCTGACCGAGAAATTTTTCCGGATCGAACTCGCTGATGTCGATCTTGCCGTAGTGCTTTGGCGGCGTCAGCAGCTTCTTCTTCGTCGTGTGATCCGGATCGCCGGCGTGAAAGGAAGTCTCTTCGACACGAATGAGCTGCCAGCTGTCGTCGCGCCGCGAATAGCCGAACCGGTACGGATTCGAACAAGAAACGGGGCACGCATGTCAGAGGCAGTCGGGCGACTGTACGGCCTGCAGGACGATGTGGCTTTCGTCATCGCGCGGCCGATGCCGGAGCCACCAGACCGCGGCTTTCTTGATCGACCACGCTTGCGCTGTGCCGGTGAGCGCAAGCGACGCGGCGAGGCCGAGCGTCGGCTGATGGCCGATGACGAGCACCGACTCGCTCGCCTCGGGCCAGCGCGCGGCGCGCAGCACGGCCTCGGGCCCGGCGCCGGGCGCGATCTCGGCCACGGTTCGGAACTTGCGGCCGAGCGCTTTGGCCGTCTGCTGGCAGCGCAGGGCCGGACTGACGAGGATGCGCGTCGAATGCGCGAGCCGGTGATTGAGCCATTCGGCCATCCGCTCGGCATGGCGTTCGCCCTTGGCCGTAAGTTCTCGGGCGAGGTCGTCTTCGCCTTCGACCTCGATGGCCTCGGCATGGCGCCAAAGGATCAAATCCATCAGCGGTGCTCCGAATAGCGGCGCATCAGGGCCTGTTGCGCCGATTCGCCGCCGGTCCCGACCCGGCTGTAGCTGCCGTCGGCGGCAAGCGTCCACGCGTCCTGGTCGTCGAGCAGGTAGGGGACGAGGCATTCGTCGATCACGCGCTGGCGCAGCTTGCGGTCGCGCACCGGCCAGGCGACCTCGATCCGGCCGTACATATTGCGTCCCATCCAGTCGGCGCTGGAGAGAAACAGCGCCTCCTCCTTGGCCCCGTGCCCCCAGCGAAAATAGGCGACGCGCGAGTGCTCGAGAAAGCGGCCGACGATCGAGCGCACGCGGATCCGCTCGGTCGCGCCCGCGACGCCCGGCCGCAGCATGCAGGCGCCACGCACGATCAGGTCGATGTCGGCGCCGGCGCGTGCCGCGGCTATCAGCGCTTCGATCAGCGGCACATCGGTCAGCGCGTTGATCTTGACGACGATGCGCGCCGGCTGCCCCGCCGCTGCCGCATCGGCCACCCGCGCAACCTGCGCCAGCATTTGCTTGTGCAGGGTGAACGGCGCCTGCAGCATGGCGCGCAGCGGACGGGTGCGGCCGAGGCTGGCGAGTTGCTGGAACACGGCGTCGGCATCGGCGGTCAGGTCCGGGTCGGCCGTGAAGTAGCCGATGTCGGTGTAGAGCCGTGCCGTGTTCGGGTTGTAATTGCCGGTCGAGAGATGGGCGTAGCGCTTCAGGCGCCCTTCTTCCCGGCGCGTCACGAGCAGCAGCTTGGCGTGGGTCTTCAGGCCGACCACACCGTAGACGACCTGGGCGCCGACGGCTTCGAGCCGCTCGGCCCAGTTGATGTTGGCTTCTTCGTCGAAACGCGCCTGCAGCTCGACCACGGCCATCACTTCCTTGCCGCGCCGCGCCGCTTCGATCAGCAGGTCCATCAGCGGCGATTCGCTGCCGGCCCGATAGATCGTCTGCTTGATCGCCAGCACGGCCGGGTCGGCCACGGCCTCGCGCACGAACTGCACGACCGGCTCGAACGATTCAAAGGGCTGGTGCAGCAGCAGATCGCCGGCGCGCAGGCGATCGAACATCGACCGCTGGCGCGGCAAGCTTGCCGGCCACGCCGGCTCGAAGCGCGGAAAGCGGAGCTGCGGCGCGTCGGCAAGATCGATCAGCTCGTTCATGCGCACGAGATTGACCGGGCCGTTGACCTTGTAGAGCGCCGTGTCCGGCAGGTTGAACTGCTTGAGCAGGAACTCCGAGAGCTCGGCTGGGCAGGTGTTGACGACCTCGAGTCGCACCGCCTGGCCGAAGTGCCGCGTCGTCAGGCCCGAGCGCAGCGCTTGGCGCAGGTTGCTCACGTCGACATCGACCTCGAGGTCGGAATCGCGGGTGATGCGGAACTGCGAAAACGCCTCGACCTCGCGCCCCGGAAAAAGCTCGCCCAGATGCGCCCGGATCACGCTGGTGAGCAGCACGAAAGCCTGGCCGGCGCCCTTGCCGGGGAGCTTCATGACACGCGGCAGCACTCGCGGCACCTTGACGATGGCGACCGTGTTGCGGCGGCCGAACGCGTCCTTGCCGCCGAGCCGGGCGATGAAGTTGAGCGACTTGTTCGCGACCTGCGGAAACGGATGCGCCGGGTCGAGCCCCACCGGCACCAGCAGCGGCCGCACCTGCGCCTCGAAGAAGCGGTCGACCCAGCGCCGCTCGGCGTCGCTGCGATCGGCGTGGTTGACGATGCGGATGCCGCTCGCCTCGAGCGCCGGCATCACCTCGTCGTTGAAGATCGCGTACTGCGTGTCGATCAGCGCGTGCACCGAAGCGGCGAGCGTTTCGATGTCGGCCGCGCTGACGCCCGTGCCGGGCCGGCGCGATGCCTCGAGGTTGTCGGCGAAGCGGACCTCGAAGAACTCGTCGAGATTCGACGACACGATGCAGACGTAGCGCAGCCGCTCGAGCAAGGGCACGTCTTCGCGCCGCGCCTGCGCGAGGACGCGGCGGTTGAACTCGAGGATCGCGCTCTCGCGGTTGAGCAGCGGCGGCATGCCGCGCGGCTTGCCTTCTGCGGGCTCCGTCATGGCCCGAGTTTATGAACTTCCCGCAACAGAACGATGACAACGCCCCGCCGCGGCGCGGCGTTGTAGCCACGTCCTGGCGCGCCTGGCCCTATTGGTTGTCAGCCGAGATCACGTTGCCGAACCGGACCCAGCTCTTGCCGTCGAAGCGCATCAGCTGCACCGCCTCGATCGGCGCGAAGTCCTTCGGGCCGGTGTTGATCTTGATCCCCGGCAGGCCCATGCCGGTGTCGAAGTTCTTCAGGTTGGCGGCCTGCTTCATCACGTTTTCGCGCGTCAGGTTGTCGCCGCATTGCTTGAGCACCTGCACCAGCGTGCGCGCAACCGAATAGCCATAGGTGTTCGACGCGTCGGCGAGGTTACCGTCGGGGTAGTACTTCTTCATGAAGGCCCGCCACTCGATCATCTCGGGATCGTTGTCCCATTGCGGATCGGTCGGGTCCTTGCCGTAGTTGGACGAAATGATGCCCACCGACTTGTCGAGGCCGGCCGGTGTCAGCACGGCGCCCACCGACAGCGACACGTTGTTCAGGTAGTGCACCGGCTTCCAGCCGATGTCGAAGGCCTTGCGGATCGCCTGCGCGGCGAACTTCGGCGTCGTGATGTTGACGAACACGTCGGCCCCGGAACCCTGCAACTGCACGATCTGCGAATCGACGGTCGGGTCGCTGGTTTCATAGGAGACCTCGGCCACGATCATGGTCTTGCCCTTGTCGCCGAGACCGTCCTTGAGGCCCTTCAGGTAGTCCTTGCCGTAGTCGTCGTTCTGGTACAGCACGCCGATCTTCGCGCCCGGCTTGGTCTGCAGGATGTGCTTGGCGTAGATCGTGGTCTCGGTCTGGTAGTTGGGTTGCCAGCCCATCGTCCACGGGAAATTCTGCGGGTCGTTCCACTTGGTCGCGCCGGTGGCGACGAAGAGTTGCGGCACCTTCTTGGCGTTCATGTACTTGTGGATCGCGGTGTTCGCCGCCGTGCCCAGAGGCTGGAACACGAGCAGTACCTCGTCCTGCTCGACCAGGCGGCGCACCATCTCGACCGTCTTCGGCGGGCTGTA
>JAYSMB010000317.1:0-2225 GCA_043725065.1 Burkholderiales bacterium | reverse complement strand
GTTCGACGAGCCTACCGCCGGCATGAGTACGGGCGACGTGCCGGTGATCCTCGACCTGATCCGCGGCCTGAAGGCCGAGGCCGACAAGACCATCCTGCTGGTCGAGCACAAGATGGACGTGGTGCGCGAACTCGCCGACCGGATCGTCGTGCTGCACAACGGCAAGCTCGTCGCCGACGGCGAGCCGGAAGCGGTGATCGCTTCGCCGATCGTGCAGGAAGCGTACCTCGGGCTCGCGCCCGAGCCCTCACCCCCGCCCTCTCCCGCAAGCGGGCGAGCGAGCAATCCAACCCTCTCCCCGGGCGCGGAGAGGGCAGGGTGAGGGGCGACGCATGACACCCCCCTTGCTCTCGCTCACCGGCGTGCACACGCACATCGGCGCGTATCACATCCTGCACGGCGTCGACTTCGAAGTGCCCGCCGGACAGGTGACGATGCTGCTCGGCCGCAACGGCGTCGGCAAGACGACGACGCTGCGGACGATCATGGGTCTGTGGAGCGCATCGCAAGGGACGATCAGCTTCGACGGCAAGCGCATCGGCGGCCCGGCCGCGGCCGGCGACAAGGGCGATGCGCCACGCACTCCGGAGATCGCCCAGCTCGGGATTGCTTACGTGCCCGAAAACATGGGCATCTTTGCCGACCTCACGGTACGCGAGA
Organism: Burkholderiales bacterium; assembly: GCA_043725065.1. GTDB lineage: Bacteria > Pseudomonadota > Gammaproteobacteria > Burkholderiales > Burkholderiaceae_C > Schlegelella_A. The sequence goes on along the minus strand of JAYSMB010000317.1, from coordinate 1,565 downwards.
ACATGTTGCTCGCGGCGCGTAGTGCCAGGAGCGCCGCCGATCTCGACACGACCCGGCTCGAATGGCTGTTCAGCCTCTTTCCTGCGCTCAGAAAATTCTGGCTCTATCCGGCCGGCAAGCTCTCGGGCGGCCAGAAGCAGATGCTCGCCATCGCCCGCGCCATGGTCGAGCCGCGCCGGCTGCTGCTGATCGACGAGCCGAGCAAGGGCCTGGCGCCCGCCATCGTGCGGAACCTGATCGCCGCGCTGCGCGAGCTGAAGACGACGGCGACGACGGTGCTGCTCGTCGAGCAGAACTTCGCGATGGCCAAGGCACTTGGCGACACGGTCGCGGTGATGGACGATGGCCGCGTCGTACACCGCGGCGCGATGGCCGAGTTGGCGCAAGACGAAAACCTTCAGCACAAGCTGCTCGGTCTATCTCTCGCCGCGCACCAGTGAAGGCAGGACGATGACCGACGCGACGACCGCAAGCGCTTCGACTGCCGCGTCCGTCTCCGCCGAGGCCTTGCCGAAGACGCGTTTCGACGTGCTTCCCCTGGTGTTGACAGCGGTCGTCGCGCTGGCCGCTTGGCCCGCCGTCGGCTCGAGCTCGACCTGGCTCACGCTCACCGTCGCCGGCCTGGCGATGGGCATGATCGTCTTCATCGCCGCGTCGGGCCTGACGCTCGTGTTCGGCCTGATGGACGTTCTCAACTTCGGGCACAGCGTGTTCATCGCCCTCGGCGCCTATATCGCGACCAGTGCGATCGCCGCGACAGTCGGCTGGACCAGCGTCGCCAGTCTGGCGCCGACGCTCGCCGCCGTGTTCCTGGCGATGCTCGCGGCGATGCTGCTGGGCGGCGTGGTCGGGCTCGGCTTCGAGCGCGTGATCGTGCGGCCGGTCTATGGCCAGCACCTGAAGCAGATCCTGGTCACGATCGGCGGCGCGATCATCGGCGAGGAGTTGATCAAGGTGGTCTGGGGCCCGGCGCAGATTCCCTTGCCACTGCCCGAGGCATTGCGCGGCTCGATTTTGATCGGTGACGCCGCAGTCGAGAAATTTCGCCTGGTCGCGGTCGTGGTCGGGCTGGTCGTGCTGGCCGCGCTGCTCTACACGCTCAATCGCACCAAGATCGGCCTCCTGATTCGCGCCGGCGTGCAGGACCGCGAGATGGTCGAGAGCCTGGGCTACGGGATCCGGCGTCTGTTCGTCGGCGTGTTCGCCGCGGGCTCGGCGCTGGCCGGACTCGGCGGCAGCCTCTGGGGAATGAACCAGCAGATCGTCGTGCCGCAGATCGGCGGCCAGGTCAACGTGCTGCTCTTCATCATCATCATCATCGGCGGCCTGGGCTCGACGCTCGGCTGCCTGGTCGGCGCGTTGCTGGTCGGGCTGATGACCAACTACGTCGGCTTTCTCGCGCCCAAGTTCACGATGTTCTCGAGCATCGGCCTGATGGTGGCCGTGCTGGCATGGCGCCCGCGGGGGCTGTACCCGGTGGTCAATCGCTAGCCGACGCCGAAGCGCCATGCTCGACCGCCTGCTCTCCCACGACCGACCGCGCAACCGCTGGCTCGCCATCGTGC
>JAYSMB010000316.1:0-6772 GCA_043725065.1 Burkholderiales bacterium | reverse complement strand
CGTGATGCTGGTGACGATCTGGTTCGCACCGCTGCAGATCGCCAACCCGCTCTGGATCATCGTCTTCACGCTGGCCGGCGCGGTGCTGATGGGCGCGCTCGGCCTGATCGCGGGTTTATGGGCCGAGAAGTTCGACCAGATCGCCGCGTTCCAGAACTTCCTGATCATGCCGATGACGTTTCTCTCCGGCGTCTTCTACTCCGTGCACTCGCTGCCGCCGCACTGGAAAACGGTGAGCCATCTCAACCCGTTCTTCTACATGATCGACGGCTTTCGCAACGGCTTCTTCGGCACCAGCGATGTCTCGCCGTGGGTCAGCCTGGCAGTGGTCGGGGTGAGCCTGATCGTCGTGTGCGGCCTGTGCCTGCACCTGCTGAAGATCGGCTACAAGATTCGCCATTGACGACATGAAACCGCCACGCTTGCCGCTACGCGTCTGCGCTGCTCCCCGAGGGGGCGCGGCCGGGCTTGGGAGCGGCCCGGCGCCCGGCCGATCATGAGCACCGGCATGAAAAAAGGACTCACGTCGTATGGCGACGCCGAGTTCTCGCTGTTCCTGCGCAAGGCCTTCATCAAGGCGATGGGGCTTTCGGACGACGCGCTGGCGCGGCCCATCGTCGGCATCGCCAACACCTTCAGCGACTACAACGCCTGCCACGGCAACGTGCCCAAACTGGTCGAGGCGATCAAGCGCGGCGTGATGCTCGCGGGCGGCCTGCCGATGGAGTTTCCGATGATCTCGATCCACGAATCGTTCGCCTATCCGACCAGCATGTTCCTGCGCAATCTGATGGCGATGGACACCGAGGAGATGCTGCGCGCCCAGCCGATGGATTCGGTGGTGCTGATCGGCGGTTGCGACAAGACCATTCCCGCGCAGATGATGGCCGCGGCATCTGCCGACGTGCCGGCGGTGTTCGTCCCGGTCGGGCCGATGCTGGTCGGCCACCATCGCGGCGAGACGCTCGGCGCCTGCACCGATTGCCGGCGCCTGTGGAGCGAGTTCCGAGGCGGTCGCATCGACGCCGACGAGATCGACGCGATCAACGAGCGGCTCGCGCCGACCGCCGGCACCTGCATGGTGATGGGCACGGCGAGCACGATGGCCTGCATCGTCGAGATCATGGGCCTGGCCCTGCCGTATTCGGCGTCGATTCCCGCAACCCATGCCGATCGCCTGCGCTCGGCCGAGGCGAGCGGCAAGGTCGCGGTGACGATGGCCCGGAGCGGCGGCCCGAAGCCCAGCGAAATCATGAGCGCCGCCGCGTTTCGCAACGCGCTCGTCGTCATGCAGGCGATCGGTGGCTCGACCAACGCGCTGATCCACGTCACGGCCGCGGCTGGTCGGCTCGGCGTGAAGATCGATCTCGATGCGGTCGACGCGCTGGGCCGCGAGGTGCCCGTGCTGGTCGACCTCAAGCCCTCGGGCCGGCACTACATGGAGCACTTCCATTGGGCCGGCGGCGTACCGCGCCTGATGCACGAGCTGGCCGGGGTTCTCGACCTCGACGCACGCACCATCGAAGGCCGCAGCCTGCGCGAGGTGCTGGCGGGCGTCGACACGAGCGATGCGCCGGACGTGATCCGGCCGAGCAGCGACCCGATCAGCGCGCAGGGCAGCATGGTCGTCTTGCGCGGCAACCTGGCGCCGCGCGGCGCGATTCTGAAGCAGTCGGCGGCGAGCCCGCACCTCATGCAGCACACGGGCAGGGCGGTCGTCTTCGACTCGCTCGACGACCTGGCCGCGCGCGTCGATTCGGCCGAGCTCGACGTCACCGCCGACGACGTGCTGGTGCTGCGCAATGCCGGTCCGATCGGCGCGCCGGGCATGCCCGAGGCCGGCTACCTGCCGATCCCGAAGAAGCTCGCCCTTCAGGGCGTGAAGGACATGGTTCGCCTCTCCGACGCGCGCATGAGCGGCACCGCCTTCGGCACCATCGTCCTGCACATGACGCCCGAGGCGACGCTCGGCGGACCGATCGCGATGGTGAGAAACGGCGACTCGATCCGGCTCGATGTCGGCGCCCGACGGATCGACCTGCTCGTCGACGAGGCTGAGCTGGCGCGGCGGCAGCAGGACTTTCTGGCAAACGGTGCGAGCGGTGCCGCTCCGGTTCCCGACCGTGGCTACGCCGCACTCTTTCATCGCACGGTATTGCAGGCCGACGAAGGCTGCGACTTCGACTTTCTCGTCCCCGGCCACGCCGGGCGGACTCCATGAGCGAACGCCTGCGCGGTGTCATTGCCGCCACCGCCACGCCGGTCGACGCCGGCTACGCGCCCGATCTGCCACGCTTGCTGCGGCACTGCCGCGCGCTTCTCGACGGCGGCTGCGACGCCATCAACCTGCTCGGCACGACGGGCGAAGCCACCGCCTTCAGCGTCGAGCAACGCATGACGGTGATGCGCGCGGTGGCCGAAGGCGGCCTGCCGCTCGAACGGTTCATGGTCGGCACGGGCGTCTGTGCACTCGACGACACGGTGCGCCTGACCCGAGCTGCGTGCGAGCTCGGCTTCGCCGGCACGCTCGTGCTGCCGCCTTTTTTCTACCCCGATGTGCCGGCCGATGGGCTGCTGGCCTATGTCGCCGAGCTGGTTCGCCGGGTCGACCACCCGAAGCTTGCGATCTACCTGTATCACATCCCGCAGAACACCAAGGTGCCTTGGCCGATCGAGGTCGTCGTTCGCCTGCGCGAGCGGCACGGCGCGACGCTGGTCGGGTTGAAAGACAGTGCCGGCGATCTTGCCTACGCTCGAGCGGTCGTGAAGGCAGTCGCCGATTTCGACGTATTCCCGAGCTCGGAAGCGGTACTCGGCAGCGCCGACGCCGACGGCTTCGCCGGCTGCATCTCGGCCACCGCCAACCTCACCGCGCCTTTCGCGCAAGCGGCCTGGTCGGCGCAGGGAACGCCGGCCGGCGCGGCTGCGGTGAAGAAGGCCGCCGAGCTGCGGGTGCTTGTCGCCAAGCACCCGTTGATCGCGGCGGTGAAGGCAGCCCTGGCCACGCGATACCACGACGCCTCGTGGGCTCGCGTGTGTCTGCCCTTGCAGCCGCTTGCGGCCGAAGCCGCGGCGAGCCTCTGCGAAGCCCTGGCCGGGCGAACCGCCGAGACGTAAGGCGATCGGCGTCGCGCTACCATCGGCCGATGGCCGAGCCCACCCCCGAAGACATCCAGCGTTTCATTGCCGACGGGCTCGCCTGCGAGCATGTCGAGGTCGAGGGCGACGGCCGACATTTCTTCGCGACCATCGTCTCGGCCGAGTTCGAAGGCACGAACCGGGTCGCCCGACACCAGCGCGTCTACAAGGCGCTTGGCGATCGTATGCGCGAGCAAATCCATGCGCTCTCGATGAAGACGCTGACGCCCGCCGAATACCGAAACAACACCGCCTGAGGCGTGCGAAAGCGCTGCCCGTTCCATGGACAAACTCCGCATCCGCGGCGGCCGCCGCCTCGCCGGCGAAGTCGCCATCTCCGGCGCCAAGAACGCCGCCCTGCCCGAACTCTGTGCCGCGCTTCTGACCGTCGAGCCGGTGCGGCTCGCCAACGTGCCGCGCCTGCACGACGTGACGACCATGCTCAAGCTGCTGCGCACGATGGGGGTCGTGGCCGATCAATCAGGCGAGGCCGAAGCGACGGTGGCGCTCGACGCGAGCCGGGTCACGAGCCGCGAAGCGCCGTACGACCTGGTGAAGACGATGCGCGCGTCTATTCTCGTCCTCGGCCCGCTGGTCGCTCGCTTCGGCGAAGCGCGGGTTTCGCTGCCGGGCGGCTGCGCCATCGGCACCCGGCCGGTCGAACAGCACATCAAGGGCCTGCAGGCGCTGGGCGCCGAGATCACGGTCGAGCACGGCTACATCGTCGCTCGCGCCACGCGGCTCAAAGGCGCGCGCATCACGACCGACATGGTCACCGTCACCGGCACCGAGAACCTGCTGATGGCGGCGACGCTGGCCAAAGGCGAAACCGTGCTCGAGAACGCGGCGCAGGAGCCCGAGATTTTCGACCTCACCGAGATGCTGGTCGCGATGGGCGCCCGCATCGAGGGCCACGGCACGAGCCGGATTCGCATCGAAGGCGTGCGCGAGCTGCGCGGCGTGTCGCACCGGATCGCGCCCGATCGCATCGAGGCCGGAACCTTTCTCTGCGCGGTGACCGCGGCCGGTGGCGACGTGGTGCTGCGCGGCGCACGAGCCGACCATCTCGAGGCGGTGATCGAAAAGCTGCGCGAAGCCGGTGCGACCATCGAATCAGGCGACGACTGGATCCGGGTTCGCGCCTCGGGCCGGCTCCGCGCGGTGAGCTTTCGTACCAGCGAGTACCCGGCATTTCCAACCGACATGCAGGCCCAGTTCATGGCGCTCGACTGCATCGCCGAAGGGGCGGCCAGCGTCGCCGAGACGATCTTCGAGAACCGCTTCATGCATATCCCCGAGCTGATCCGGCTCGGCGCGAAGATCGAGGTCGACGGTCGCATTGCCGTGATCCAGGGCGTCGAAAAGCTCTCGGGCGCGGCAGTGATGGCGACCGATCTGCGCGCCTCGGCCGGGCTCGTCATCGCTGGCCTGGTCGCCGACGGCGAGACCGTGGTCGATCGCATCTACCACCTCGACCGCGGTTACGACCGGATGGAAACCAAGCTGCGCGGCCTGGGCGCAGACATCGAGCGGGTGTCGTGATCACGCTCGTGTCATGGGGCGCAAGAGCGTGATCACGCTCGCGCTGTCGAAAGGCAGGATCCTCGACGAGACCTTACCGCTGCTGGCCGCCGCCGGCATCGTGCTCGCCGAGGATGCGGAGACCAGCCGCAAGCTCATCGTCGCCACATCGCGCGCCGACCTGCGCATCGTCCTGGTCCGCGCCAGCGACGTGCCGACCTACGTGCAGCATGGCGGCGCAGACCTCGGCGTGGTCGGCCTCGACACCTTGATCGAGCATGGCGGCGAAGGGCTGTACCGTCCGCTCGACCTCGGCGTCGCGAAGTGCAGGATGAGCGTTGCCGCGCCGCTCGACTTCGACTACGCGGCTGCCGTGAAGCAGGGCTCGCGGATTCGCGTCGCCACCAAGTTCACGCGCATTGCCCGCGATCATTTCGCCGACAAGGGCGTCCACGTCGACCTGATCAAGCTCTACGGCTCGATGGAGCTGGCGCCGCTCACGGGGCTCGCCGACGCGATCGTCGACCTGGTCGCCTCGGGCAACACGCTCAAGGCGAATGCGCTGGCCGAGGTCGAGGAGATCATGCGGATCTCGGCGCGCCTGGTCGTCAACCGGGCGGCGCTGAAGCTGAAGCGCGAGCCGATTCGGGGCATCGTCGATGCGCTGGCGAAGGCGGTGGCCGCGGCGGACCCGCCATGAGCGTTTCGATTCGCCGCCTGAGCACGAGCGATCCCGGCTTTGCCGACATGCTCGCGCGACTGCTTGCCTATGACGCGGATGTCGATGCCGAAGTCGAGGCAAGCGTCGCGGCCGTGCTCGCCGACGTGCGAGCGCGCGGCGACGCCGCGGTGCTCGAGTACACGCGCCGCTGGGACGGCGTCGACGCGGCGTCGCTGGCCGAGCTCGAGGTCGCGCCCGCGCAGGCGCGCGCCGCGTTCGATGGCCTGCCGTTCGCGCGGCGCGCAGCGCTCGAGAGCGCCGCGGCGCGAATCCGCGCCTTCCACGAGCGTCAGCTCGAGGTCGCCGGCAAGAGCTGGAGTTATCGCGACGCCGACGGCAGCCTGCTCGGCCAGAAGGTGACTCCCATCGATCGCGTCGGCATCTATGTACCCGGCGGCAAGGCGGCGTACCCGTCGAGCGTGTTGATGAACGCGGTGCCGGCCAGGGTGGCGGGAGTCGGCGAGATCGTCATGGTCGTGCCGATGCCGGGCGGGGTTCGCAACGCGCTCGTGCTCGCGGCTGCCGCCGTGTCCGGCGTCGACCGCTTCTTCGCGATCGGCGGCGCCCAGGCGATCGGCGCGCTCGCCTACGGCACGGCAACCATTCCGGCCGTACACAAGATCACCGGGCCCGGCAACGCCTACGTCGCCAGCGCCAAGCGACGCGTCTTCGGCACCGTCGGCATCGACATGATCGCGGGCCCGAGCGAGATCCTGGTGCTGGCCGACGGCACGACGCCGCCCGACTGGGTGGCGATGGACCTGTTCAGCCAGGCCGAGCACGACGAGATGGCGCAAAGCATCCTGCTCTGTCCCGACGCCGCGTATCTCGATCGCGTGCTCGCCGAGATCGAGCGGCTGCTGCCGACGATGCCGCGCAAGGACGTGATCCGCGCCTCGCTCCAAGGCCGCGGAGCTCTCGTCCTCACGCGCTCGATGGAAGAGGCTTGCGAGATCAGCAATCGGATCGCGCCCGAACACCTCGAGGTGAGCGCCACCGATCCGCATCGCTGGGAGCCGCTGTTGCGCCACGCCGGCGCGATCTTTCTCGGCGCCTTCACGAGCGAAAGCCTGGGCGACTACTGCGCCGGCCCGAACCACGTGCTGCCGACCTCGGGAACGGCCCGCTTCTCGTCGCCACTCGGCGTTTACGATTTCCAGAAGCGGACCAGCGTTATCGAAGTGAGCGAGCGTGGCGCCGCGGTGCTCGGGCCGATCGCGGTCGAGCTGGCTCGAGGCGAAGGTCTGCATGCCCACGCGGCGGCTGCGGATATGCGGCTGGGCACCTCACCTTTAAGCTGAAGTTCCGCCGCGCGGCAGACGAGTTTGCTTTGTGATTCAAGCACTTGGCTTGGAATCCGGGTTCCGTTGTCTGTCTACAGTTTGAGTGCCT
>JAYSMB010000315.1:0-3230 GCA_043725065.1 Burkholderiales bacterium | reverse complement strand
GCGTGCTCGTGATCGGCCTGAACGTCATCACCAACGCCTGGCTGGCGGCGCCCTTCCTGATCATCCTCGGCGCGATCGGCGGCTACCTGGTCGTGCCGATGAACGCGCTGCTGCAGCACCGCGGCGCCAACCTGATGGGCGCCGGACGATCGATCGCCGTGCAGAACTTCAACGAGCAGGCCTGCATCCTGGGCCTCGGCGCCTTCTATACCGGCATGACGCGCTTCGGCCTGCAGGCGTTCACTTCGATCGCCGTGTTCGGCCTGCTCGTGGCCGTGACGATGTGGTTGATCCGCCGCTGGCACCAATCGAACTGCACTCGCTATCCGGTCGAGATCGCGCACCTGCTCTCGATCGCCCGTCTCGACAAGCATTGACCGCGCTCTCGCCCCGCACGAGCCGCGCGGCCGGGCTCGCAGCGCTCGCCCTCGTGCTCAACGCCCTGGTCTGGGGCACCTCTTGGTGGCCGTTCCGATGGCTCCAGGCGGCCGGCCTGCATCCGCTCTGGGCGACGACGATCATCTTCACGCTCGCCTCGCTGGCGATCGTCGCGGCGCGGCCGCGCGCTGTCCGCCAGGTGCTGACGACACCTGCCCTGTGGCTGCTCGTCGTCGCGTCGGGAACGACCAATGCCGCCTTCAACTGGGCCGTCGTCATCGGCGATGTCGTGCGCGTCGTGCTGCTGTTCTACCTGATGCCGCTCTGGACCGTGCTGCTCGCCCGCGTCGTCCTGCACGAGCGTTTCACGGCGGCGGCGGCGCTGCGCATCGCCCTCGCGTTGACCGGCGCGGCGATCGTGCTCTGGCCGGAGACCGCATCGCGGGACTTCGCGACACTGACCTTCGCCGCGCAGTTGCCGCTGCCCCGCTCGCTCGCCGACTGGCTCGGCGTCGTCGGCGGCTTCTCGTTCGCGTTCAACAACGTGATGCTGCGACGCGAAGCCCACCGTCCCGAGGAGGGCCGGGCGCTGGCGATGTTCGTCGGCGGAGCGATCGTCGCCGGGACACTGGCGCTCGCGCTCGCGGCGAATGGACAGGCGCCCTGGCCGCCGGCGCCGGGCGCCGCGTGGCTGCTGCCGACCGCGGCGCTCACCGTTGTCTTTCTCGCCGGCAACCTGGCCTTGCAGTACGGCGCGGCGCGTTTGCCGGCGAACCGCACGGCGGTCGTGATGCTCACCGAAGTCGTGTTCGCGTCGTCTTCGGCCGTCGCATTCGGCGGCGGCATGTTGACGCCGCGGCTGGCGATCGGCGGCGGTCTCATCGTTGCCAGCGCGCTGCTCGCCGCGCTGACCCGCGAGCGCCGCTGAGCGGCGGCGCTACCATCGACAATTCTGTTTCCTGCGCGAGGACGCGATGGCCGACACACCGCACGACATCTACGACTTCCAAGCCCTTTCCATCGACGGACAGCCGGCGCATCTCGCGACGCAGCGCGGCAAGGCGATGCTGATCGTCAACACCGCGAGCCAGTGCGGGCTGACGCCGCAGTTCGCCGGCCTCGAGAAGCTTTGGGAGGAATACCGTGGCAAGGGCCTGGTCGTGCTCGGCTTCCCAAGCAACCAGTTCGGTGCCCAGGATCCGGGCTCGAACGACGAGATCGCGTCGTTCTGCCGGACCAACTATGGCGTCAGCTTCCCGATGATGAGCAAGATCGACGTCAACGGCGGCAAGGCCGATCCACTGTGGAAGTGGCTGAAGACCGAGGCGCCAGGCATCCTCGGTACCGAGACGATCAAGTGGAACTTCACCAAGTTCCTGATCGGCAAGGACGGCAAGGTCATCAAGCGCTATGCGCCGACCGATTCGCCGGAGTCGCTGAAGGGCGACATCGAAGCGGCCCTCGCCGCCTGACCAAATCATGTTCGAACATGTCGAGCCGTTCGCCGGCGATCCGATCCTGAGCCTCAACGAGGACTTTCAGAAAGATCCGCGGCCGCACAAGATCAACCTGTCGATCGGCATCTATTTCGACGACGCCGGGCGCATCCCGGTGCTCGCTTCGGTGCGCCGCGCCGAAGCGATGGTGGTGGCTCGCAACGCACCCAAGCCCTACCTGCCGATCGAAGGCGCGGCGAACTTTCGCGAACAGATGCAACTGCTCCTGTTCGGCGCCGGACACGAAGCGCTGGTCGACAAGCGCGTTGCGACGATCCAGTCGGTGGGCTCGAGCGGCGGCCTCAAGGTCGGCGCCGATTTCATCGCCCGCTGGTTGCCCGGCAGCGAAGTCTGGCTCAGCGACCCAAGCTGGGAAAACCACCGCTCGATATTCGAGGGCGCGGGGCTCGCCGTTCACGACTACCCGTACTATGACGCCGCGACCGGCGCGCTCGCGTTCGACGCGATGTGCGAAGCCTTGCGTCGCATTCCGGCAAAGAGTGTCGTACTCGTGCACGCCTGCTGTCACAACCCCACCGGCGTCGATCTCACCCGCACGCAATGGGACGCGCTCATTCCGCTGTTCGCGGAGCGCGACCTGCTGCCTTATCTCGACCTGGCGTACCAGGGCTTCGGCGATGGCATTGCCGAAGACGCCTACGCCGTGCGCGCGCTCGCGGCGGCACGTGGAAGTGACGGGCGGCCGATGTCCTTCGTCGTCGCCAACTCGTTCTCGAAGAGCATGAGCCTGTACGGCGAGCGCTGCGGCGCGCTCAGCGTCGTCTGCGCCGATGCCAAGGAGGCCGTCAATGTGCTCGGCCAGCTCAAGTTCACGGTGCGTCGCAACTACTCGAGCCCGCCGATTCACGGTGGCCAGATCGTCGCCGCGGTCCTCGGCGAGCCCGATCTGCGCAGCGCGTGGGAGCAGGAGCTCGGCGCGATGCGTGACCGGATCCGCGCGATGCGTCGGGCGCTGCACGCCACGCTGACCGCAAGGATGCCTGGCCGCGCCTTCGGCTACTTCCTCAGCCAGCGCGGCATGTTCAGCTACACCGGCCTCGGACCGAAGCAAGTGGAGCGGCTGCGCGAGGAATTCGCCGTCTATCTCGTGCGCTCGGGGCGTCTGTGCGTGGCCGGGCTGAACACCGGCAACGTCGAGGCCACTGGCCTGGCGATGGCGGCGGTTCTCGACGGCTGAAGACGCTTCGCTCCGTCATCCTGAGCGAAGCGAAGGATCTCAGCCCTACGACGAGATCCTTCACCCTAAGAACCGCAGTTGCCCCAATGCAATCCCCGGGAAAGCCAGCACTGGTGCGGGTTTGATGTCATTTGGCAAACTCACCCGATGGGTGAAGC
>JAYSMB010000314.1:0-6198 GCA_043725065.1 Burkholderiales bacterium | reverse complement strand
AACTCGAAGCGCTTGCCATCCTCACAGGGAACGTTTGACATGACCGATCGCGCCGACGATTTCGACCGTGGCCTCGTCAACCGCCGTGCCGTCCTCGGCGACACCTGGGTCGACAAGTCGCTCTCGGGCGCCAGCGAGTTCAACGCCGACTTCCAGAGCCTGATCACGCGCTACGCCTGGCACGACATCTGGGGCCGGCCCGGCCTCGACCACGACACGAGACGTCTGCTCGTGCTCGCCATGACGATGGGCCTGGCGCGCTGGGAAGAGTTCGAGCTGCACTGCAAGGCGGCGATCGAGCACGGCGTTTCGCTCGACAAAATCAAGGAAACCTTGATGCAGGGCGCGATCTACTGCGGCGTGCCGGCCGCGAATACCGGCTTCAAGATCACGATGGAACTGCTGCGCGCGGCCGGCAAGCTGCCCGGGCCGCAATCGCTCGCCGCTGCCCTGCGCGTGGCCGAGCACCACACTTTCAGCGCGCCACAACTTCATGTCACGGTGCAGGGCGAAGGGCCGCCGGTCGTCATGAGCCATGCGCTCGGCCTCGATGTCCACATGTGGGATGAGCTGGCGGCGCGGCTCGCGAAGACGATGACGGTGTTGCGCTACGAGCATCGCGGCCACGGCGAATCGGCGTTGCCGCCGGGGCCGTATGCGATGGACGATCTGGTCGACGATGCGGCTCGCGTTATCCGCGAATGGGGCCGTGGCCCGGTCGCCTGGATCGGCTTGTCGATGGGTGGCATGGTCGGGCAGGGCCTTGCGATCCGCTACCCGGAATTGCTCGGCAGCGCCGTGCTCGCCAACACCTCGGCACGCTATCCGGCGGCGGCGGCGGCAACCTGGGCGGCGCGCATTACGGCCGTCGAGCACGGCGGCATGACCGCGGTCGCCGATGCCGTCGTCGAGCGCTACCTGGGCGCCGACCGTCGCGCTGCGCATCCGGCCGAAGCGGCAGCGCTCCGCGCCAAGCTCTTGCGCTGCGATCCGGCCGGCTACGTCGCTTGCTGCCACGCGGCGGCCGGGGTCGACTGGCTCGACCGTCTGGTCGCAGTGCAAACCCCGACGCTTGTCATCGCCGGCGGGCGCGACGTTGGCGCGACGCCCGAGATGGCAAGGGCGATCGCCGAGCGCATTTCCGGTGCGGAGCTGGTGATCTTCGACGAGGCCTCGCACCTGAGCGTGGCCGAGCTACCGGATCGGTTCCATGATGCGGTGACCGCGTTCCTGAAGCGCGTGTCATCCTGAGCGCAGCGAAAGATCTTTGGGACCTGGCTGCTGATCCGGGAAGGGATTCTTCGCTTCGCTCAGAATGACGGGTTCCACTGCGCGAGACCCGACCACCATGAGCAAAGCCTTCGCATCGCAAGCCGACCTCGCCGAGAAGAAGGTCACCTTCACCAGGCTCTCCGACAACGCCTACGCCTACACCGCCGAGGGCGATCCGAACAGCGGCGTCGTCATCGGCGACGACGCGGTCATGGTGATCGACACCCAGGCGACGCCGGTGATGGCCAACGACGTGATCCGGCGCATCCGCGAGATCACCGACAAGCCGATCAAGTACGTGGTGATGAGTCACTACCACGCGGTGCGCGTACTCGGTGCCAGCGCCTATGGCGCGAGCGAGGTCATCGCCAGTGAGGACACGCGCGACTTGATCGTCGAGCGAGGCGCCGCCGACATGAAGAGCGAGATCGAGCGCTTTCCGCGACTGTTCCAGGCGGTCGAGACGATCCCCGGCCTGACCTGGCCGACGCTCACTTTCAAGGGCGAGATGACGATCTGGCTCGGCAAGCTCGAAGTCAAGCTCATACAGCTCGGCCGCGGCCACACCAAGGGCGACACGGTGGCGTGGCTGCCGCGGCAGAAGATCCTGTTCAGCGGCGACCTGGTCGAGTACGGCGCCACGGCGTATGCCGGTGATGCCTATTTCAACGACTGGCCGGCTACGCTCGACAAGGTCGAAGCGCTCGGCGCCACGGCGATCGTTCCCGGCCGCGGCGCGGCGCTGACCAACCCGGCGATGTGCCGCGAAGGGATCGCGACGACGCGCGCCTTCATCAGCGAGCTGTATGCCAGCGTGAAGGCCGGCGTCGCCAAGGGGCACGAGCTGAAGAAGGTTTTTGCCGACACCGACGCGGTGTTGCGTCCGAAGTACGGCCAGCAGTTCATCTACGAACACTGCATGCCCTTCGACGTCTCGCGTGCCTACGACGAAGCGACAGCGCATCGCGACCCGCGCATCTGGACGGCCGAGCGCGACAAGGCGATGTGGGAATCGCTCGGGGTCTGAGCGATGAGCGAAGGCCTGTCGTACCTCTCCGGCTTCGGCAACCAACACGCGACCGAGGCGCTGCCGGGCGCCTTGCCGGTCGGCCGCAACAGCCCGCAACGCGCGGCGCATGGCCTATTTGCCGAACTCATCAGCGGTAGCGCGTTCACCGCGCCGCGCGCTTCCAACCTGCGTACCTGGACCTATCGTCGCCGCCCTTCGGTGCAAACCGCTGGCTACGCGCCGCTCCCGCATGCCTTCCTGAAGAGCGGCTCGCGCGGCGGCATCGCGATCGGCCCCGATCCGTTGCGCTGGCTGCCGCTTGCGCTGCCTGCGGCGAGCGAGACGCCGCTGGATTTCATCGACGGCATGCGCACCTGGGTCGTCAACGGCGACGAAGCGGCGCAGACCGGCATGGCCTCGCACCTCGTCATCGCCAATCGCTCGATGGCGCGGCGCGCTTTCGTCAACGCCGACGGCGAGATGCTGATCGTCCCGCAAGCGGGGCGCCTTGCGATCACGACCGAGCTGGGCCGACTCGAGGTCGCGCCGGGGGAGGTCGCCCTCGTGCCGCGCGGCATCGCCTGGAAAGTGGACTTGCCCGACGGCACGGCGCGGGCCTACGTGTGCGAGAACTACGGCGCTGCGTTTCGCCTGCCCGAGCTCGGGCCGATCGGCTCGAACGGGCTTGCCAATTCGCGTGACTTTCTCGCGCCGGTCGCTGCCTTCGAAGACGATGCCGGCGAGTACGAACTGGTGAAGAAATTCGGCGGCTCGCTGTGGCGAACCCGGGCTGCGGGCTCGCCCTTCAACGTCGTCGCCTGGCACGGCAATCTCGCGCCCTGCAAGTACGACACGGCCAACTTCATGGTCATCGGCTCGATCAGCCACGACCATCCGGATCCCTCGATCTTTACCGTGCTCACCTCGCCGAGCGACACGCCCGGCACGGCGAACTGCGACTTCGTGATCTTTCCGCCGCGCTGGCTGGTGGCCGAAAACACGTTCCGCCCGCCCTGGTATCACCGCAACCTGATGAGCGAATTCATGGGCCTCGTCCATGGTCGGTACGATGCCAAGGAGGAAGGCTTTCTGCCCGGAGGGGCCAGCCTGCACAATTCGATGGTGCCGCACGGCCCCGACACCGATGCCTTCGAGAAAGCGACAGCCGCGGAGCTGAAACCGCAGAAGCTCGAGTCGACGCTGGCCTTCATGTTCGAGAGCCGCTGGGTATTTCGCCCGACGGCATTCGCGATGGAGAGCGGTACGCTCGATACCAACTACGCGCAATGCTGGGCCGGCCTTGGCGCGCAACTGTCATCCTGAACAAAGTGAAGGATCTCGTGCCGGCGAGGAGATCCTTCGCTACGCTCAGGATGACAACACTTTAGGAACGACGCGAACATGAATGCACCCGACGCGGTAGCGCGATTTGGCAGCGGCAAGGCTGTCCTTCGGATCGAAGACCGGGCCTTGCTCCAGGGCCTGGGCCGCTTCACCGACAACGTTCCCGTCGCCGGGCAGACGGTGATCGCCTTCCTGCGCTCTCCGCATGCGCACGCGCGCATCGTCAGCATCGATGCCGCGGCGGCGCGCGCGCAGGGTGGCGTGCTGGCCGTCTACACCGGCGCCGAGCTGGTCGCTGCGGGCGTGAAGGCGATGCCGAGTTCGGCCGGCTTCGTCCGTGCCGACGGAAAGTCGGCCAGTCCCGAGCGCCGACCTCTGGCTTATGAGTTCGCTCGCTACGTCGGCGAAGCCGTCGCCGCGGTCGTCGCCACGACGCGCGACGCGGCGCGCGACGCGCTCGAAGCGATCGTCGTCGACTACCAGGATCTGCCCGCGGTGGTCGGCGTGACGGCGGCGACCACAGAGGGCGCGCCCGCCGTGGTGCCGGATGCACCCGACAACATCTCGGCCGAGATGCGGCACGGCAATGCCGACGCCGCGACCGAAGCGTTCGCCCGTGCCGCTCATCGTGTCTCGATCGACATCGTCAACCAGCGCCTGGCGCCGGCGCCGCTGGAGCCGCGCAGCATCGTCGCCTCGTTCGACGAAGGCGCGGGCAGGATCGAAGTCCGCATCAGCAACCAGATGCCGACGGCGGTGGCCGCTGGCATCGCGGGTTCGATTCCGGGCCTGAAGCAGGAGCAGGTTCACGTTGTCGTCGGCGACGTCGGCGGTGGCTTCGGCATGAAGACCGGTCCTTATCCGGAAGACATCGTCGTCGCCTGGGCGGCGCGGCAACTCAAGCGCCCCGTGCGCTGGCAGGCCGAGCGCGGCGAAGACTTCTTGTCCGCATCGCCCGGCCGCGACGTGACCAGCCACGCCGAGCTCGCGCTCAACGCCGATGGCCGCGTCCTGGCCTTGCGCGTCAAGTCCCTGTGCAACGTCGGTGCCTACGCCACGGGGGCCGGTGTGGCGATCCAGCTGCTGATCGGCCCATGGGTCTCGACCAGCATCTACGACATCGGCACGATCGACCTGCACCTGCAAGCCGTGCTCACCAACACCGCGCCGACCGGCCCCTACCGCGGCGCCGGCCGGCCCGAGGCGATCTACATCATCGAGCGGCTGATGGACGCGGCGGCGCGCGAGATGAAGATGGACCCGGCGGCACTGCGCCGGCGCAACATGATCCGGCCCGAGCAGATGCCGTACAAGAACGCGATGGGCCAGACCTACGACAGCGGCGCCTTCGAGAAGATCCTGGAGCAGGGCCTCGTGCTGGCCGACTGGAACGGCTTTGCCGCGCGCCGCGATGAGTCGACCCGCAAAGGCAAGCTGCGCGGTCGCGGCATCGCCACCTTTCTCGAATGGACCGGCGGCAACGCCTTCGAAGAGAAAGTCAGCATCGACGTCACGCCCGACGGCTTTATCGAGATCTTCTCGGCCACGCAGCAGATGGGTCAGGGCATCCAGACCAGCTATGCGCAGCTGGTGGTCGACGTGTTCGGCGTACCGATCGAGCGCGTTCGCATCGTCCAGGGCGACACCGATCGCGGCAATGGCTTCGGCAGCGCCGGCTCGCGCTCGCTGTTCACCGGTGGCTCGGCCGTGCATGTCGCTTCCGAGCGCACCGTCGATGAAGGCAAGACGCTGGCCGCCAGCGCGCTCGAGGCCGCGCCCGCCGACATCGAGTACCGCGCCGGCCGCTTCGGCGTCGTCGGCACCGACCTCGGCATCGACCTGTTCGAGCTGGCCGGCAAACAGGCCGGCGGGCGTATCCACGTCGAGGCGACGACGAAAGCCGGCGGCCCTACCTGGCCGAACGCCTGCCACATCTGCGAGGTCGAGGTCGACCCGCAGACCGGCGACGTTCAGGTGGTGTCATATGCATCGGTCAACGACATCGGCCGCGTCGTCAGCCCGACGATCGCGCGCGGTCAGGTCGACGGCGGCGCGGTCCAGGGCATCGGCCAGGCGCTTTGCGAAGAAGTCGTCTACGACGCCGAGAGCAACCAGCTCGTCACCGGCAGCTTCATGGACTACGCGATGCCGCGAGCCGAAGGCGGGGTCAACTTCCGCACCGAGTTCGACACCTCGATCCCGTGTGCGCTGAACCCGCTGGGCGTCAAGGGCGTCGGCGAGCTGGGCACGATCGGTGCGACACCGGCGGTGATGAACGCCCTGGTCGACGCGCTCGACCACGCGGGCCTCGGTCGGAGCGCCGAGAAGTTGCAGATGCCGGCAACGTCCGAGCGGGTGTGGCGGGCCCTGCGCGCCGCGGCAGGATCGAGGTGACCCGGGGCCCCTGCGGGTGGTGCCGCCAAGAGGTGGAGCACGGCTCTGTGCTTGATCGTCACGTCTTCCGGCGAAGGCATTTGAACCTAAGAACCGCAGTTGCCCCAATGCAATCCCCGGGAAAGCCAGCACTGGTGCGGGTTTGATGTCATTTGGCAAACTCACCCGATGGGTGAAGC
>JAYSMB010000313.1:0-5127 GCA_043725065.1 Burkholderiales bacterium | reverse complement strand
GACCGCACCGTCGCCGTCGAGCCTTTCGACTACGTGCCCGACGGCCCGGGTGCGGCGGCGTTCGCGGCCGGCTACCTGCGCGGCGTTCGCGAAGCGCTTGCCTGAACCTTCTTCATTTCTCGAAAGATTCCCGCGATGGCCACAAGACGACTCGGTCTCATCATGCACGGCGTCACCGGACGCATGGGGATGAACCAGCACCTCATCCGCTCGATCTGCGCGATTCGCGCCCAGGGCGGAGTCGCGCTTGCCAATGGCGACAAGGTCATACCCGATCCGATCCTGATCGGCCGCAACGCCGAGAAGATCGAAACCCTCGCGCGCGCTCACGGCATCGCGCGCTGGAGCACCGACCTCGACGCCGCCCTCGCGAACAAGGACGACACGGTCTTCTTCGATGCCGGCACCACGCAGATGCGGCCGCAGATGCTCGCCAACGCGATCGGTGCCGGCAAGCACGTCTACTGCGAGAAGCCGATCGCCACCAACCTGAACGAGGCCGTCGAGATCGCACGCATCGCCCAGGCGTCGGGGCTGAAGCATGGTGCGGTGCAGGACAAACTGTTTCTTCCCGGCTTGCGCAAGCTCGACATGCTGCGCCGGGCCGGCTTCTTCGGCCGCATGCTGGCTGCGCGGATCGACTTCGGTTACTGGGTGTTCGAGGGCGATCTGCACCCGATCCAGCGTCCGTCCTGGAACTACCGCGCCGAAGACGGCGGCGGCATGATCCTCGACATGATGTGCCACTGGCGCTACGTGCTCGACAACCTGTTCGGCAAAGTCAAGTCGGTGTCGTGCCTCGGCGTCACGCACATCCCGAAGCGCTGGGATGAAGCCGGCCAGCCCTACGCCGCGACCGCCGACGACGCCGCCTACGCGACCTGCGAACTGGAAGGCCACAACGGCGAGCCCGTGGTCGCGCAGCTGACGATGTCGTGGGCGACGCGGGTACGTCGCGACGACCTCGTCACTTTTGCCGTCGACGGCACCGACGGCTCGGCCGTCGCCGGACTGTCGAGCTGCCGCGCCCAGTCGCGCGTCGCGACGCCGCGGCCGGTCTGGAACCCGGACGAGAAGCAGACGATGAACTTCTTCGACCAATGGCAGGAAATTCCCGACACCCAGGTCTACGACAACGGCTTCAAGATCCAGTGGGAGCAGTTCATTCGCCACGTGGCCGAAGACGCGCCGTGGCAATACGGCCTGGCGGAAGGCGCCAAGGGTGTGCAGCTCGTCGAGGCTGCGCTCGAGAGCTGGAAGGAACGGCGCTGGGTCGACGTGCCGGCACTGGTGGTCTAGTGGAACGGAGCGAGCGATGACGCTTTCGTTGCGATTGCCGGTTTCGAGCGGCGGTCTCGAGACCTACTTGCTGCGCGAGGCGGCGGCGTTCGCGGCGCCGCGCGAAGCGCCGCGCTTCGATCGCATCGCCTATTCGGCGGCGCACGTCGTTGCCGATCCGTTCGCGACCAGCGATCCCTGGCTGACGGCAGCGCTCGACTGGGACGCGACCCTCGCCTACCGGCACCGCCTGTGGTCGCTCGGCCTCGGCGTGGCCGAAGCGATGGACACGGCGCAGCGCGGCATGGGGCTCGACTGGCCAAGCTCGCTCGAATTGATCCGGCGCACGCTCGATGCGGCGAAGGACGTTCCCGGCGCACTCGTCGCTTCGGGTTGCGGCACCGACCATCTCGTGGCCGACGCGGCGACCAGCGCCGACGACGTGATCCGCGCCTACGAAGAGCAGATGGAGGCGATCGAAAGGCTGGGCGGCAAGCTCATCGTCATGGCGAGCCGCGCGTTGGCCCGCGTCGCGACCGGCCCGGCCGACTACGAGCGCGTCTACGACCGCGTCCTCATGCAATCGAAGCAGCCGGTGATCCTGCACTGGCTGGGCGACAGGTTCGACCCGGCGCTGGCCGGCTACTGGGGCAGCAGTGAAGTGGATCGCGCGATGGAGACCGCGCTCGGCGTCATCGCCGCCAACCCGGGCAAGGTCGACGGAATCAAGATTTCTCTGCTCGACAAGGCAAAAGAGATCGCGATGCGACGGCGCCTGCCTGAAGGCGTTCGGATGTACACCGGTGATGACTTCGACTACGCCGAACTGATCGCCGGCGACGCCATCGGTGCCGCCCGCAATCATCGCCACAGCGACGCCTTGCTCGGCATCTTCGATGCGATCGCGCCTGCGGCAAGTGCGGCGCTGACGGCGCTGGCGGCTGGAGACAAAGAGCGCTTCGATGCCATCCTCGCGCCCACCGTGCCACTCTCGCGCCACATCTTCCAGGCGCCGACGCGCTTCTACAAGACCGGCATCGTCTTCCTCGCCTGGATCAACGGGCACCAGTCGCATTTCACGATGGTCGGCGGGCAGCAGAGCGCGCGTTCGCTGCTGCATTTCTCCGAAGCGTTCCGCCTCGCCGATGCGGCCGGGCTGATCGAGAAGCCGGGTCTGGCGGTCGAGCGAATGAAGCATCTGCTCGCGCTGCACGGCGTATGAAACTCCGCTGTCGTTCTGAGCGCGACGAAGAATCTCATCCCTCGCCGGATCGAGATCCCTCGCTTCGCTCAGGATGACAAACGCCCGCCCGAAGACGGACGCCCGCACGATGCGCGACTTCTCCGCCGATCACCGCTGGCTCTCGATCAACACCGCGACCTTGCGCGGCGCGGGCCGGCTCGACGCGATCATCGAGGCATGTGCCCACCACGGCATCCGCGCGATTTCGCCTTGGCGCGACCAGGTCGCCGCGATCGGCATCGATCGCACGGCCGAGCTGATCCGGGCGCACGGCCTCGAGCTGTCGGGCTACTGTCGCGGCGGCATGTTCCCGGCCATCGACGCGGCCGGAAGGCGGGCCGCACTCGACGACAACCGGCGCGCCATCGACGAAGCGAAGACCTTCGGCGCCGCTTGCCTCGTCCTCGTCGTCGGCGGACTGCCGGGCGCGATCGCTGGAACGCCGCGATCGAAGGACCTTTTCGCGGCGCGCAACGACGTTCGCGACGGCATCGCCGCGACCTTGGACTACGCACGCAAGGTCGGCATGCCGCTGGCGATCGAACCGCTGCATCCGATGTATGCGGCCGATCGCGCTTGCGTCAACACGCTGGAGCAGGCGCTCGATCTCTGCGATGCGCTCGATCCGCGTGGCGGCGCCGCCCTCGGCGTGGATGCTTCCGACGTCGCCGCCCTGGGCGTCGCCGTGGACGTCTATCACGTGTGGTGGGACCCGAAGCTCGAAGCGCAGATTGGGCGTGCCGGACGCGAGCGATTGCTGGCCTTCCATGTCTGCGACTGGCTGGTGCCGACACGCGATCTTCTCGAGGACCGCGGCATGATGGGCGACGGCGTTGTCGAGCTGCCGCGAATCCGTCGCTGGATCGAAGCGGCCGGCTTCGCGGGTTACAGCGAAGTCGAGATCTTCTCGTCGCGCGACTGGTGGAAGCGACCGGCCGACGAGGTGCTCGCGACCTGCATCGAAAGGCACCGCAGCGTCGTTTGAGTCTTACGCCGCGACTGGCGTGAGCGCGGTGCGCCGCACCCGGCGCACGTTGAAGGCGCCGAGGATGAGCAATCCCTGGACGATCGCAATGCCGAGCCAGATGTCCTGCGGCCGATGCATGTCCATCAGCGGGCCGAAGACCAGCGGCGCCGCAGCCTGGCCGATGTCGAGCCCGGAATAGACGACGCCGTAGACACGGCCGGTCGCGTTGGGCGGTGCGGCCCGCTTGACGATCAGGTCGCGCGACGGTCCGGCCACGCCGGCGGCCACGCCCATGAACGCGAACAGCACGGGCACGGCCATCGGCGCGAGCGGCGCAAAGCCGATCGTCAGCGCGAACACGGCGGCGATGCCGAAGCCGACGCCAACGATCTTCTCGCAGCGCGACGGATCGGCGGCCAGGAAGCCGCCGAGCACCATGCCACCGGCACTGGCGATCATGTAGAAGGTGAGGCACATCGCCGCCCAGCGCGTCGGCACGTCGTGGAGCTGGCGTGCCGCTTCGGGCGCAAACGCCTGGATGCCGCTGATGACGACGGCATAGAGGAAGAAAAAGCCGAAGCAGACCCAGACCGCGGGAATGGCCAGGAAATCGAAGCTGCCGTCGCGCCGCGGCGGCACGCGCGGATCGGGCATCGGCCTGGCAGCACTCGTCATCTCGATCGTCAGATGCGTGCGGTTGAGCCAGAGCACGCTCATCACGACCAGCGCCAGCGCGCCCGCGGACGCGAGCGCGACCCGCCAGTGGAAAGCCAGCGTGAGCGACACCATCATGGCCGGCGCCAGGGCCCAGCCGAGGCTGCCCGTGATGCCGTGGACGCTGAAGGCGTGGCCGAGTCGCGAAGGATGAATCTTGCGATTGAGCAGCGTGTAGTCGACCGGATGGAACACGCCGTTGCCGGTGCCGGCGACGATCGAGAACACCGCCAGCATCGAGTAGCTCGTGCTCACCGAATAGCCGAATGCCGCCAGCGCCAGCAAGCCGATACCGCCGAACAGGACCGGTCGCGGCCCGAAGCGATCGACGACGAAGCCGGACAGCGTCTGCACCGAGCACGAGACGACGAAGAAGATCGTCAGCAGCAGACCGAGCTCGGTGAAGTTGACGTTGAAGTCCTTCATCAACCACGGAAAGAGCGGGGGCAACAGCAGCTGGCTGAAATGGCTGATGCCATGCGCGAGGCCGACCAGTCCGATGAGGGTCGCGTCGCGACGAAGCGGCGGCGGAGGCGAGCTCGGGAGTGTGGCGGAGGCGGACATGATTCGACAGTGCGAAGCGCGATGCTAGCCGAGCGGGCCTCGTCCGGATTACGATAGGAAGCCAATCTCTATCGCGATCCCGCCAATGACGACACGCCCGCCGATCGGCCCGCTGACGCCGCATTTGTTTCGCCCCGACCGGGCCCGGCCGGTGCGGGCCAAGCTGCGGCACCTGCTCGCGGCCACGCGCGTCGTGCCCCATGCCCACCCGTGGGGCCAGATCGCGATCTCGAGCACCGGCGTGGTCCGCGTCACCATGCCGCATGGCACGACCATCGTGCCGCCGTCGCGCGCGCTCTGGATTCCGCCCGGCGTCGAGCACGCGGTGACAGTCGTCGAGGACGCCGATCTGCTGACGCTC
>JAYSMB010000312.1:0-3835 GCA_043725065.1 Burkholderiales bacterium | reverse complement strand
CTCGTCACCGGAGCCGACGGCTTCATCGGTTCGCACTTGACGGAGCACCTGGTGCGAGCCGGTGCCGACGTGCGTGCCTTCGTCTACTACAACAGCTTCAACTCCTGGGGCTGGCTCGACGAGTCCGACGAGCACGTCAAGCAGTCGCTCGACGTGTTCTCCGGCGATATCCGCGACCCGCACGGGGTTCGCACCGCCATGAAGGGCTGCGATGTGGTGATGCACCTCGCCGCGCTGATCGCCATCCCGTACTCGTATCACTCGCCCGACACTTACGTCGATACCAACGTCAAGGGCACGCTCAACGTCGTGCAGGCGGCGCGCGAGCTCGGTATAGAGCGGGTCGTCCACACGTCGACCAGCGAGGTCTACGGCACCGCGCGGTTCGTGCCGATCACGGAGGATCACCCGCTTCAGGGCCAATCGCCGTACTCGGCTAGCAAGATCGGCGCCGACCAGATGGCGCAAAGTTTCTTTCTATCGTTCGGCACGCCGGTCGCGACGATCCGGCCGTTCAACACCTATGGGCCGCGCCAGTCGGCACGGGCCGTGATCCCGACGATCATCGCCCAGGTCGCGTCCGGCGCCCGCGACATCAAGCTCGGCGCCATGCATCCGACCCGCGACTTCAACTACGTCAGCGACACAGTGCGCGGCTTCGTCGCGATCGCGGAGTGCGACGCTGCGCTCGGCACGGTCGTCAACGTCGGCAGCAACTACGAGGTATCGGTCGGCGACACAGCGCGCCTGATCGCCGAATTGATGGGTCGGGACGTTTCGTTCACGAGCGAAGAGCAGCGGATGCGGCCGCCGGGCAGCGAGGTCGAGCGGCTCTGGGCCGACAACTCCCGCGCCCGCGAGTTGACCGGCTGGGCACCGGAATACCCGGGCCTCGAGGGCCTGCGCCGTGGCCTGACCGAAACCATCGAATGGTTCGGCCGCGCCGACAACCTGCGCCGCTACAAGGCCGGGCACTACAACATCTGACGCCGCACATGCCCTTCGCGATGCCGCTTGCCGAGATCATCACCGACCGGGTGCGCCGGGTCATCGGTGCTGCAAACGCGGCCCTGCACGAGCCCAGCTTCAAGGGCAACGAGTGGGCCTACGTGAAGGAGTGCATAGACACCGGCTGGGTCTCCTCGGTGGGCAGCTACGTCGATCGCTTCGAGCACGACCTGGCCGAATACACCGGCGCCCGGCATGCGGTCGTGGTGTCCAACGGCACGTCGGGCCTGCAAGTGGCGTTGCAGCTGGCAGGCGTAGGTCGCGACGACGAGGTGATCGTCCCCGCGCTGTCTTTCGTGGCCACCGCCAACGCGGTCAAGCACTGCGGCGCACAGCCTCACTTCGCCGACAGCGACCGCGCCACGCTCGGCCTCGACGTCCCCGCTCTGGCGGACTACTTTTCTTCCACCATCGAACGCCGTGGCGGCGCGAGCCTCAACAAGCGAACCGGTCAGCGCATTGCCGCGATCGTGCCGATGCACGCGTTCGGCCACCCGGTCGACATGCCGGCGCTGATGGAACTGGCCCACCGCCATGGCATCGCCGTGGTCGAAGACGCGGCAGAGTCACTGGGCAGCCTGATCGAAGGTCGCCACACCGGCACGTTCGGCTTGTGCGCGATGCTCAGCTTCAACGGCAACAAGATCGTCACCACCGGCGGCGGCGGCGCGATCATTACCGACGACCCCGAGCTCGCCAGGCATGCGAAGCACCTCACCACGACCGCCAAACAAGCGCACCCGTGGGCCTTCTTCCACGACGAAGTGGCCTACAACTTCCGCATGCCCAACCTGAACGCGGCGTTGGGTTGCGCCCAGCTCGAACAGATCGGCGGCTTCCTGAAATCGAAGCGCGAACTGGCCCGGCGCTACGAGGCGGCTTTCAGCGACGTCGCCCAGGCATCGCTGTTCATGGAGCGCCCGGGCACCCGCGCCAATTACTGGCTGCAGACGCTGATTCTCGACCGCAGCGTCGCCGACCAGCGCGACGCCGTGCTGACCAGCACCAACGCCGCCGGCCAGATGACCCGGCCGGTCTGGGAACTGTTGAACCGCCTGCCGATGTACCGCGACTGCCCCGCCATGGAGTTGCCGGTGGCGCAGGACCTGGCCCACCGCATCGTCAACCTTCCCAGCAGCCCTCAGCTGGTTACGGACCCCTCGTGAGCACGCCGCGAAAGATCGCCGTCGTCACCGGCAGCCGCGCCGAATACGGCCTGCTCTATTGGGTGCTGCACGAGCTGCGCGCAGCGCCGGGAATCGA
Organism: Burkholderiales bacterium; assembly: GCA_043725065.1. GTDB lineage: Bacteria > Pseudomonadota > Gammaproteobacteria > Burkholderiales > Burkholderiaceae_C > Schlegelella_A. Next base: position 1,564 of record JAYSMB010000312.1, on the reverse strand, counting down.
GCTGCAACTCATCGTCACGGGCATGCACTTGTCGCCCGAGTTCGGCCTGACCGTGAACGAGATCGAGCGCGATGGCTTCACGATCGCGCGGCGCGTCGAAATGCTGCTGTCGAGCGACACGGCCAGTGGCGTCGCCAAGTCGATCGCGCTCGGCGTGATCGGCATGTCGGACGCGCTGGAGCAGTTGGGCCCCGACATCGTGCTGGTCCTCGGCGACCGCTTCGAGATCCTGGCGGCGGTCCAGGCCTGCCTGGTACACAACACGCCGGTGGCGCACATCGCCGGCGGCGACACCACCGAAGGCGCTTTCGACGAATCGATCCGCCACGCCATCACCAAGATGGCGCACATCCACTTCGTCACCAACGAGCAGTCGGCGCAGCGCGTGCGCCAGCTCGGCGAAGACCCACGAAACGTGCACGTGGTGGGCAACCCGGGGCTGGACCACCTACGCCGGTTGACGCTGCTGGACCGGGCCGCGCTCGGCGAATCGCTCGGCGCACCCCTGAGCGCGCGCAACCTGCTGATCACCTTTCATCCCGTCACCCTGGAACCCGGCGAGAGCGAACGCCAGTTCGGCGAACTGCTGGCGGCGCTCGAGACCTCGGACGCCGACACGACGCTCTGGTTCACGCGCCCGAATGCCGACATCGGCGGCCGCGCCCTGTCGGCCGCGCTGGACGCGTGGGCGTCGCAACGTCCGCAGCGCGTGCATGTGCATGCATCGCTGGGCCACCTGCGTTACCTGAGCCTGATGGCCCAGGTCGACGCGGTGGTCGGCAATTCGTCGAGCGGCCTGTACGAAGCGCCGTCGTTTCGCGTGCCCACGGTCAACATCGGCGAGCGCCAGCGAGGCCGCCTCTCGGCCGCATCGGTGCTGAACTGCGCGCCGGAACGCAACGCCATCGCCGGCACCATCGCCCAGGCGCTCGCGCTCGATTGCAGCGCCGCGGTCAATCCCTTCGGCGACGGCCACGCGGCAGGGCGAATCGTCGCCACGCTGGCCGGCTTGCCGCCTCGTGCAGAACTGCTGAAGAAGCACTTTCACATGATCGAGGACGGCCGTGGCTGAGTCCACCTTCTTCATCGCCGAAGCCGGCGTCAACCACAACGGCTCGCTGGATCTCGCGCTGCAGCTCGTCGACGTGGCCGTCGCCGCCAAGGCGGATGCCGTGAAGTTCCAGACCTTCAAGGCCGCCAAGCTGGCCACCGCCAAGGCGGCCAAGGCCGACTACCAGACCGCCAACATGAAAGAGGCCGGCAGCCAGCTTGGCATGCTGCAACGCTTGGAACTCTCGGAGGCGGACCATCACACGATCGTGCAGCGCTGCAAGGAGCGCGGCATCCGGTTCATGTCGACCGCGTTCGACGCCGAGAGCCTGGCCTTCCTTGCCACGCTCGGCATGCCGGCGCTGAAGATGCCTTCGGGCGACATCACCTGCGCCCCTCTCCTGCTGCAAGCCGCGCGGCTGCGTATGCCGCTGATCGTCTCGACCGGCATGTCGACGCTGGCCGACATCGAAGACGCGCTGGGCGTGATCGCCTTCGGCCTCACGACCGAACG
>JAYSMB010000311.1:0-8048 GCA_043725065.1 Burkholderiales bacterium | reverse complement strand
AGTTGCCCAAGATTGCCAAGAACGGCGCCCTCCCAACGAGCGTCCTGCGACTGGCGAGCGATGGTCAAGGCAGCTTCGTAGCAACGCCCGGCCTCATCGGGCCTGCCCTGCAAGTTGGCGAGGACACCGCAGCTGTTCAGCACCCTGCATCGAAGGCTAGAGTCGCCATCAGCTGTCGCTGCGGCCAGCGCTTTTTCCAAGAGCGCCCCCGCACGCTTCGCGTCCCCTGCGTTCGCCAAAAGCGTGCCAAGCGTAGACGCAATTCGCCCTGTCAAGAGCCGCTCTTCCGGTGCGATCCTCAAGGCATCTTCCAACATGTGGCGCGCGTCACCCTCTTGCCCCAAAAGCTGCCGGGCGTTGCCGCCAACCCAAAGAGCGCTGGCCAATGCGACGGGGTCACCTGTCGCCTTCCTTTGAAGTTGTTCAGCTAGTTCGATAGCGGCCGTCAAGGGCCCCGCAATACGCAGCGCACACCAAGCGGTGGTCAGGCCCAGCGCCGCAGTCCGGGTGTCGCCTGCGTCGAGTGCGCGGCGGCAACCAACGACCAAGTTGTCGGTCTCAGCGCATTGATCGGCGGTCGCATCGAGTTCGCCGAGGCGAGCGAAGTAGATGCAATGCCGCCGCTTAGCTTCGTCCAGCGTCGAACTGTTTGAAGGACTGCGCGTTTGGGCTGCATATTCCTGGACGCTGCGTAGCAGGTCAAACCGTACTCCTTCGCACCGCCGCACGAGTGACTTGTCTACGAGTGACTGGATCAAGTCTACCGTCCAGTCTGCGGTGCCCGAGGGCAGAGCGACGACGATAGCTTCGGCCGCCTTTAGCGTAAAGCCGCCTTCAAACACCGAGAGTTGCACCAGCACCTCTCGCTCCGACTCGGACAGCAAATCCCAAGACCAGTCCAGGGCGGCACGCAGCGTGGCCTGGCGATCCTGCCCGCGGCCGACCCCTGACAACAGTCGGAAACGTTCGCCCATTCGTGCAAGCATTTGCCTCGGGGGGAGCACTCGCATCCGCGAAGCGGCGAGCTCGATCGCTAGGGGCAATGCATCCAGCATTTCGACCAGTTCAGGAACTGCCGCCTCGTCCTGCGCCGTGAACGCAATTGCCCCGCTGGCAGAGGCGCGCTCGCGCAACAGCTCGATACCGTCCGCATCAGGCAATGGTTGCAATTCGAGAGTTTCTTCGCCAGTGATGCCAAGGCGTGCGCGAGTCGTCACTAGGAACTTTGCCATCGGTGCTCTATTGAGCCATTGGCCAACTGTCGCTTCTGCGTGCTTGGTGACCTGCTCAAAGTTGTCGACTACCAACAAGCAGTGGCCGCGACCCGCAATCGCGTCACCAATCTGGCGCGCCGGCTCAGCTCCCGAGAGCGCCAACCCGAGTCCTTGTCCCACCGCGTGCAATATTCCGTCGAGAGTGTGTGCAGCAGAAAGGTCGCAGAACCACACTCCGCCTTCGTAGTCCCCTAGCCACGTCCATCCATGGCGTATGGCCAGTCGCGTTTTTCCGGTCCCAGCGGTGCCGACCACCGAAACTAGCCGCGCGCCGCTTTGAAATCGCCGCGATAGCGATTGCAGCGCGACTTGCCGGCCAACAAAGCAATCCCGCTCGGCGGGGAGGCTGTGAGCTGTGTTCTGTATGGGCACCCAGTGATCGCCTTGGCGCATTACCCGCCACCCCTTCGGCCCATCCGGCGGCGGAGGCAAAAAATGAGTCGCGACGCAGTCCTCGTACAGTTCGATCGCTTCATCCAGCCCCTTGAAGCGCCAATGCCCTAGTGCGTGGATCGGCGCACGGCGATCAAGGGGCAAGGCTTCGCGGGCAGCAGCTGAAAGAAGAGTCCTGCCGGGCGGCGATAGCGCCATGATCCGAGCTGCAATGTGTTTGACGACGCCTTCTACTTCCAGCGGCTTAGCTCCTTGCTCAACATCGTCACGACTGTTCTCGCGCCAGGCAACAAGCCCCACGTGCAGACCAACTCGGGCCTGCAACGACGGCTGCAGACGGTGGAGCGCATCGTGATACGCCGCCCCGAATGACAGTGCGTCCTCGACGCTATCGAACTTCAACAGGAACCCGTCGCTTTTGTCGATTTCGCGACCGCGCCAGAGTCGTAGTAGATCCCGTGCCATTCGCTCGTGAGAGAACCACAAAATTGCTGCGCCGTCTTCCCCTAGACGATCGGTCCAACTCGTGCTGTCGACGATATCGGTCAACAGCAGCGTGGACAGGTGTCTTGGTGTGCGCATGCAAGGAGCGGGGGGCGCCGAATGTTGGGCGCGAACTCGGGGTATCGTCAATAGGGCTCCCAACGATGGTCCGCGGGGGTGGCGCATGCCCCATTCGGCGGGCAGTGCGGAGCTTCGGCAGTCCGCCGAAGCGCCGAAGCTGCCTCCGACACAGAACGCCTTTGGCGCGCCTAGCTCACTTTTTGGGCCAGGTAGTCCGCCACTCAGTCACCTCGTGGATGGATCCGGAAAGACGCGCCGGGTTGCGCGGCTTCGTGGTCGTAGACCTCATCGAGCCTCGGCTTCTTGCTGCGCCAATCATTCGGCCGACTCGTGCCAAGAGCGGGGAGCTGAAGTATTACGCCTGGTGCTCCACTTGGCGGACGGCGCAAACCGTTGGGCGAGCCGACCGTCCGAGCCCCGCTCCGAGGCTAAGAAAGAGCGAGGAACGGAGCCCACATCGACGCGCGACTCCTACCCCGAGTTGCAGACCACTCGAAAGCTATGACTCTGACGTCATACAAGGGCTGCGTCGCCCGGTATGACGCTGGGGTCACACCTCTACCGGATCGGGAATCTTGTAATTCGTCTTCAGAAGCCGTTTGACTACTCGGAGGAATCTCTCGTCGCGCTGATGCTGGGCCGAGCGCTTGCCGTGGATCGCGGGGCGACCGCTCCCCTTCGCGCCGCCGTGGAATTTGCAGCGCGCGTAGCCAATGCTCGCCCACCTTTTACAGGCCTCGCCGGTGCTCCGGGCCTTCGCGCCGCAGCGCTGGCTGATGTGGGGCGGGTAGATGAGGTCAAGCAGGATCGACTGCGCCTTGGTCTTCGTGCTCATGGAGCTTCCTTCTATGGGCTTACGTAATTTCACTGTCCCGACCTGGTCTCGAGAGTTGACGAACGGCCGTTGGGCAACGCGTTGTCGACGGTCTCAGCCAAGTCGCCATCGTCCTGGGGGCTGGCACAGTAGGTCCGCTAACGATGGCGACCACACTCCGCGCCTTCCAGTGCGGCGCAAGGGAGTCCCACATCCCCACATGTGGGCCACAACGTGCAGCCTGTGGGGGCCGTCCAAGTCCCACCCACACCACACACCTCTTTAGAGGTGTGGTGTGGTGGGGCGGCAGTCTTGAAAAAAGAGAGAAGATCATGGCGGCGGGCGCGAGAGGTGGCCGCGCTCCTCCCGCAGCACTCCGCGCCTGACGAGCGCAGTCAATGCGTGAGCAGCGGTATCCCGCCAGCGCGCAGGCAGGTCGCCCTTTTCGCCACGGTAGAGGTCGCTGGCATAGTTGAGCAGCGTCTTCCTCGGCACGCCCGGCAACTCGGCGCTCTCAAACCCGTTCTCTGCGGTGGCGAGGGCTTGTAAGACGATCGCTTCCCAAGTGCCAGGTCGGGGCGAGGTCTTGCTCGGCAAGGCGCCTAGAGGAATGGGCACCACGACCGGGACGCTCCGCACGGCGCCGGTCTCCGAGTCTTTGAGCTCGACCGGATCAAGGCGAAACCCGAGCTTTAACTGGTCCGAGCCGTCGCGCATCTTCGTCACCTCGAAGATCCGAGTCTCGTCGCGGCGGCCGTGAACGTAGAACTCAGCGTCTGCGGCCGCTCGGAGACTGCTGTGCCCCCGGGCGCCGCGATTCTCATCCTTGCCGGTGTGCGTGATGATCAAGACCAAGGCCTGGGCCGCCGTCGAGATTCGTGTCGCGGCGCTAACGATCCTCGTCATGTCTGCAGCGCTGTTCTCGTCGCCATCACTCTGACGATCTCGTTCTCGACGGTGACGTTCAGCCCATATCTTGACGCCACAAACCCTGAATTCCAGGTCGACTTCCTAACGCCGCGCGTCGCCGACAATGACGACCCGGTACAAATCGCAAACCTCGACGTCGCACTGCAACCCTTGCGCTTCATGGAGTTCTCTCTCGAGGACGTGCAGCAGGCGACGCTCTTCGATCGGACCGGCCGTTCGGTCGTGGTCAGCCTGCCCGCGCCAGAGTGCTACGCAGTGCACAAGTTGCTCGTCATCGGCGAGCGGACCGGTCGCTTCAAGGCCAAGGTCAGCAAGGACCTGGCGCAGGCGGCGTCGCTCATCGAGTACTTCCTGGAGAGCGACCCCGGTGCGCTGCAGGCGGCTTGGGCCGACGCCCTGGGCCCAGGCCCAGGCTGGCGCAAGCGAGCGCGCGAGGGACGCGAGGCGCTCGCGGCGGGAGTGCCGGAATTCGCCAAAGCCTTCCGGGTGTGACGACCGCAGCCGCTAAAGCGCGCGTCGTTCCCGAGCCGAGTTCGCCGGCCCCGGCGCCGGTTCACCCTGGTCGAGCTTCGCGAACGCCGAGTCGGCGGCGACTTCCGGATCCAGGTCGCGCGACTCCGGGAACAGGGAATCGGCGACGTGGAATGCGGAGTCGGGATCGGTTTTTGCCCCGCCTCGCAGCGCGTGGCCGATGAAGGCGGCGATCCACGGGCGGCGCGACATTGGCGTCCGCTGCGGTGCGTCGAGGTCGTTGCGAATATCCGGCTTGCTCATGGAAATCCTCCCTTCTCCCTTTCGGACGGAGGCGTAGCTGCAAACCGGACATCGGCCGGAAAAATCACTTCAGGCAGAGGGTGACTGCAATCGGAGGGACGCGCCACGAGATACTTCCACTCACTCATGGACATCACCTCCCTCCGATCGCTCGCCTTCGTGGCCTTGTTCGTCGGCTGCGCCTCGACGTCCGCGAGGGCGCAGACGACTTCGCCGGCGCAATTGCCGCCCTTCAGCGCCGCCGAAGTCGAATGGAGCACCGTCTCCGGCAGCGCGACCGTCGAAGGCGTGGCCCGGGTCGGCCTCAGCGCGGTGCGCAGCTGCGCCGGCGCCGAGGCCCAGCTCGTGCCGGCCGGCCCGTTCGCCACGGCGATGATGCGCACCGTGTTCGGCAACGCGACGCGCGGCTACGTGACGCTGGCCTCTTCGCCGCCCTATCCGCGCAATATCCCGCCGGACTTCGCCAAGTCGATCCGGCGCGTCGCCTGCAGCCCGACCGGTGAGTTCCGCTTCGAGGGCGTGCCGGCCGGCGCGTACTACGTGTTCGCCAACGCCGTCTGGCGAGAAGGCGATGAAGCGGTACCGCGCGGCGGCTCGCTGATGCGGCGCGTCGAGGTGGCCGACCGCGCAACGGTGCGGGTCGTGCTCGAGCCCTGACTCGCACGACGAGAAGCGTTCACCCCGTTCGGCCGGGTCGGCCGTTGAACGCATGTCCGCCACTTCCAACCCCGGAGACTCGACATGCCGACCCGCCGCCTTCTGCTCACCCTGCTCGCCGCTGCGGCCGCCAGCGCCTGCACCTCGACCCCCGCCTGCGCCACGGGCAATCTGGTCGACATGCAGATCGTCGACCGCAGCCGCGGCGACGTGCTCTCGACCTGGCGCTACCGCGGCGCCAGCTACGTCGCCGGCCGGCCGGGCGACCGCTACGCGGTGCGCCTGACCAACCGCTCGGGCGCGCGCGTGCTGGTCGTCCTCTCGGTCGACGGCGTCAACGCGGTGAGCGGCGAAACCGCCTCGACCGGGCAGACCGGCTACGTGCTCGGCCCCTGGCAGACGGCTGAGATCACCGGCTGGCGCAAGAGCTATGCCGAGGCGGCGGCGTTCTACTTCACCGCCTTGCCCGACTCCTACGCCGCGCGTACCGACCGGCCGGACAACGTCGGCGTCATCGGCGCCGCAGTGTTCCGCGAGCGGGTGCAGCAGCCGGTGCTACGGCCGTTCGAGGCGCAGCCGCCGGTCGCCAGCAATCGCCTCGATGGCGACATGCGACAGGAGCCGGAGCGTCGTGCCCAGGCCGCCGGCAGCGCCGGCGCCGCCGATGCATCGGGCGAGCGCTCGAGCGCCGCCCCGGCTGCGGCCGCGCCGCCCATGACGCGCGACCGCGACTCCCTGGCCAAGGCCGAGAAGCTCGGCACCGGCCACGGCGAGCGCGAGTATTCGCCGACGACGCAGACCAGCTTCGAGCGCGCCAGCTCGCAGCCGGCCGAGGTCGTGCAACTGCGCTACGACAGCTACGCCAACCTGTCGGTAGCCGGCGTCATCGGCCGGCCGCGGCCGCCGATCGGGCCACAGCCGTTCCCGGGGTTCGTCGCCGATCCAGGTTGAGGCGGCCTCGCCGCGCCGGATCATGCCGGCGCGCGAACCGGCCTAGCATGCGGGCCTCTTTGACCGATGCGAAGGCAGCCATGGATCTGCAACTGAAGGGCAAGCGCGCGCTCGTCACCGGCGGCAGCCGCGGCATCGGCAAGGCGATCGCCCGCGCCCTGGCGCTCGAGGGCGCCGACGTGGCGATCCTGGCCCGCGACCAGGTCCGGCTCGCCGCCGCCGCCACCGAGCTCGGCCAGGCCAGCGGCCGCACGGTCGTGGCCGTCGTCGCCGACACCACCGACGATGCGCAGGTCGCGCGCGCCTTCGCCGACGCGGTGCGCAGCCTCGGCGGCGGCATCGACATCCTCGTCAACGCCGCGGCCGAACCCGGCGGCTATGCCGCGCCGCCGCGGCTGGTCGAGATCGAGGCGGGCTTCTTCCAGCGCGAGATGGACATCAAGGTGATGGGCTACATCCGTTGTGCCCGCGAGGTGGCGCCGCACATGGTGGCGCAGCGCTGGGGCCGCATCGTCAACATCAGCGGCCTGGCGGCGCGACAGACCGGCAACACCGTCGGCAGCATGCGCAACGTCGCCGTCGCGGCGATGACCAAGAACCTGGCCGACGAGCTCGGCCCGAGCGGCATCAACGTCACCGTCGTGCATCCGGGGCTGACGCGCACCGAGCGCACCGATGCCCTGGTCGAGGCACAGGCCAAGGCCCAGGGCGTCACCGCGGATCTGGTGTTGCAGCGCATGGCCGATGGCAACTCGATCCGCCATCTGGTCGACGCCGCCGAGGTCGCCGATGTCGTTGCCTTCCTGGCCTCGCCGAAGTCGATCGCCATCAATGGCGAGGCCATCGCCGCCGGCGGCGGCGCGCCGCGCAGCATCCACTACTGAGGCGACGCCACGGCCGTGGCCTGGACTTGCGCGTCCTGGCGCATTGCCAGCTTCCAGAGGCGCAGGCCGCGCCCGGCGAAGACGCCACTGAAGCCGCCGTAGAGCGTGCCGATGCCCATCGCCAGATCGTGCTGATGCGCCAGCTCGGGATGCATGGCGAGGGTGGCGCCGACGACGTACTTCGTGAAGAAGATGCCCATCATCAGCGCCAGCGGCACGATGCTGCCGGCGACGTGGAAGGTGCGCCTCGCCACGTCGTAGCGTGTCGTCGCCGGCAGCGGCCGTTGCAGCACCAGCGTGGCCAGCGACACCGCGGCGACGATCCAGCCGGCCAGCGCGCCGGGCGAATCGCCGAAGGCCGAGAGCACGCCGTAGACGGCGAGGCCGGTCATGGCGACCGGCAAGAGGGTGATGCGCAGGAGGCTGACGCTACTGGCCAGCAACTGCCTGGCGCCGAGCCAGAAAAGCACGGCGAAAAGCACGAACACCCAGCGGGGCGTGGAAGAGAGAATCTGCAGCAACATGGTGACTCCTGGGAAACTGCGATCAATCAGGATCGGATGGCGCGACTGTCGCGGCGCAGAGTACGGGCAGCGAGCGCGCTGCGACGAACCGCCATGCGGCGGCGTGAAGTGGCGCCGGCGAGGCGCCGGTGGATCGAGGTGTTGGCGATGCAGGTGCAGGCGGAGGAACTGAAGGCGTGGATCGGCCGCAGCGAGGTCGGCCGCGACACGATCGTCGCGACCCCGGTCGTCGCCTTGACCGCCACGCTCGACTGGCCAGCCGCACCGGTCGAGGCGGGCACAC
>JAYSMB010000310.1:0-3322 GCA_043725065.1 Burkholderiales bacterium | reverse complement strand
CACGGCAACGTCGAAGGCAACGACATCTTCAAGGGCACCTGCGACATCGTGGTCTGCGATGGCTTCGTGGGCAACGTCGCGCTGAAGACGGCCGAGGGGCTCGCGTCGATGCTGACCAGCTTCATCAAGGAAGAATTCAAGCGCAACGCGTTCACGAAGCTGGCCGCGCTGGCCGCGCTGCCGGTGCTGAACCGCTTGAAGCGTCGCGTTGATCACCGCCGCTACAACGGCGCGGCCTTGCTCGGCCTGCGCGGCCTGGTCTTCAAGAGCCACGGTTCGGCCGACGCGTTCGCTTTCGAGCAGGCTCTCAACCGCGCCTACGACGCCGCGAGCAACGGATTGCTCGATCGCGTGCAGCGCCGCAGTCGCGCCACGCTGGCGGCGTTGCCGGCGGCTGAGGCGGCGGCCGATACTGGCGGCCGGGCAACCGTACCGCCGGTGCTCGTCGCCGCACACATCGCATGACGCCCGCACTTCCTCGCTATTCGCGCATCACCGGCACCGGCAGCTTCCTGCCGCCGAACCGGGTGAGCAACGCCCAGCTCGCCGCTCGCCTGGCCGCCGACGGCATCGAGACTTCCGATGAATGGATCGTCGGGCGGACCGGCATCCGCTTTCGCCATTTCGCCGAGCCCACCGTGACCTGCAGCGATCTAGCGGTCGAGGCTTCGCGGCGTGCGCTCGCCGCCGCCGATCGCGACCCGCGGGCGATCGATCTCATCATCGTCGCGACCTCGACGCCCGACATGGTGTTTCCTTCGGCCGCCTGCATGGTCCAGGAAAAGCTGGGCGTGCACGGTTGCGCTGCGTTCGACCTGCAGGCCGTGTGCTCGGGCTTCGTCTACGCACTCGCCGTCGCCGATTCGATGATCAAGACCGGCATCGCGACAAAAGCGCTGGTCATCGGCTCGGAAGTGTTCTCACGCATCCTCGACTTCAAGGACCGCACGACCTGCGTCTTGTTCGGCGACGGCGCCGGCGCGGTCGTTCTGGAAGCGAGCGAGACGCCGGGCATTCTCGCGACCGAGTTGCACGCCGACGGCCGCCACGTAGGCATCCTGTGCGTGCCGGGCACGGTCTCGGGTGGCCGGGTGCTGGGCGACCCGCTGTTAAAGATGGACGGGCCGGCCGTGTTCAAGCTTGCCGTCTCGGTGCTCGACAGCGTCGCCCGCTCGGTGCTCGCGAAAGCGGCGCGGAGCGAAGCCGACATCGACTGGCTGATCCCGCACCAGGCCAATATTCGCATCATGGAGAGCACGGCCAAAAGGCTGAAACTCGCGCCGGGCAAGTTGATCGCGACTGTCGATCGCCACGGCAACACCTCGGCCGCGTCGATCCCGCTGGCGCTCGACGAAGCGGTGCGCGAGGGCAAGATCAAGCCGGGCGATACGGTGATGCTCGAAGGCGTCGGCGGCGGCGTCACCTGGGGCGCGGCCCTGCTCGATTTCTGAGCGGCGACCAGCCACTCTTGTCGGCATGAAGCCTTTTGCTTTCGTCTTTCCCGGTCAGGGTTCGCAATCCGTGGGCATGCTCGACGCGTGGGGCGACAACGCCGCGGTTCGGCAAACGCTGGAGGAAGCTTCGACGGCATTGGGCGAAGACATCGGCCGCCTGATCCACGAAGGGCCGAAAGAAAAACTCGACCTGACGACGAACACCCAGCCTGTCATGCTGACCGCGGGCGTCGCCTGCTATCGCGCCTGGCTGGCCGAGACTCGCGCCGCTCCCGACGTCGTGGCCGGCCATTCGCTCGGCGAGTACACGGCGCTGGTCGTCGCCGGCTCGATCGCGCTCGCCGACGCACTGCCGCTGGTGCGCTTTCGCGCCCAGGCGATGCAGGACGCGGTTCCAGTCGGTGCCGGTGCGATGGCGGCGATCCTCGGCCTCGACGCCGAGTCGGTGCGCGCCGGTTGTGCGGCCGCCGCCGAGGCCACGGGTGAAGTCGTGGCGGCGGCGAACTACAACGACCCGAAGCAGACCGTGATCGCCGGGACCAAGGCGGGCGTAGACAAGGCGTGCGAGCTGCTCAAGGCGGCTGGTGCGAAGCGCGCCTTGCCGCTCGCCGTCTCGGCGCCCTTTCATTCGCAGCTCATGAAGCCAGCCGCCGATCGACTGCGCGAGAGGCTCGTGACGGTCGCGATCGACGCGCCTTTCATCCCGGTCATCGACAACATCGACGTGAAGAGCGAGAGCGAGCCTTCGGCGATCCGCGATGCGCTGTACCGCCAGGCCTACGGCGCGGTGCGCTGGGAAGAGACGATCCGGGCGATCCGCGGCCGTGGCGTCACACACGTCTTCGAATGCGGGCCGGGCAAGGTGCTCGCCGGCATGGTCAAGCGGATCGACGCCGATGCCGTTTCGGCGGCGGTGTTCGATCCGGCGTCGCTGGCCGACGCGAAGGCGTTGCTGCGGTGAGCACGGACACGACACCGCGGGCGCAGGTCGCCTTCGTCACCGGCGCTTCGCGCGGCATCGGCCGGGCGATCGCGGCCGAGCTGGCGAAAAAGGGCTTTCGTGTCACCGGCACCGCGACGACCGCGGCGGGCGCGGCTGTGATCGGCGAAGCGCTCGCCGCATTTCCCGGTTGCCGCGGCGTCGTTCTCGACGTCACCGACGGCGCGGCGGTCGGCGCCGCCATCGATGCCGTCGTCAAGGAATCGGGCGCGCTGCACGTCCTCGTCAACAACGCCGGCATCACCCGCGACATGCTTTCGATGCGCATGAAAGACGAAGACTGGCACGCCGTTCTCGCCACCAACCTTACGGCCGTCTTTCGCACCAGCCGCGCCGCGCTCAGGCCGATGATGAAGCAGCGCTACGGTCGCATCGTCAACATCACCTCGGTGGTCGGGGCGAGCGGCAATCCCGGCCAGGCCAACTACGCGGCGGCCAAGGCCGGCGTGGCGGGCATGACGCGCTCGCTCGCGCGTGAAGTCGGCAGCCGCGGCATCACGGTGAATTGCGTTGCGCCCGGATTCATCGAAACCGATATGACCAAGTCGCTGGCTGAAGCGCGGACCGCCGCGCTGCTCGCGCAGATTCCGCTCGGCCGGCTCGGCCAGGCCGCCGAGGTCGCGTACGCGGTCGCCTTTCTCGCCTCGCCCGAAGCCAGCTACATCACCGGCACCGAAGTGCACGTCAACGGCGGCATGCTGATGGCCTGATCCGGGGCCTGCCCGCCCCGGTACCGCCGAGGCAAGCCGGGATGCCCGATGCGCCATCGGCGGACATTCTCAAGCCGTAGAATCCGCGTCTACTTTTTCACACACTCCCGGAGGAGTCATGAGCGACATAGAAGCACGAGTCAAGAAGATCATCGCCG
>JAYSMB010000309.1:0-3823 GCA_043725065.1 Burkholderiales bacterium | reverse complement strand
ATTCACAGTTCAGGGATTTCCCGTGGTTTTGATGGGTCGGCTGCAGCCTTGGCGGCCACTGCTCCGGTGGGGAGTGGGAATCGGCGTCGCAGGGCTGCTTGCAATCGGCACCTTACAAGCGCGGGAATCGGCGCCGTTTTCGGGATCGGTGCCGCTGGCACAGTTGCCCTCGGAAGCACAAGTCGTGCATCGTGCCATCCGGGCCGGCGGCCCGTTCGGTTCGTCGAAAGACGGTTCGATGTTCGGCAATCGGGAGCGTTCCTTGCCGGCCGAAGCGCGCGGCTATTACCGCGAGTACACCGTGCCGACGCCGGGTGCCCGCGATCGGGGCGCGCGGCGGATCGTCTGCGGCGGGCGAGTTCCGGTGGCGCCCGCCGCCTGCTATTACACGGGCGACCACTACGCCAGCTTCAAACGGATCACGCCATGAGCGCCTTAGCGAATTTCATTGACCAGGAGGAACGCGACATGCTCTTGCAGACAGTCCGTCCAAACATCGTGCAGTCGATTCGAGCGTATCGCGTCGACGATCTCATGCAGGCGGCGAACCATGCCGATCAGCATTTTCTGTATGCCAATCTGACGGCGGCCCAGTCCAAGCAGGAAGTGCTCGAGAGCATCGCCGACGCTTTCCTGTTCCCGACGCACTTCGGCAAGAACCTCGATGCACTGTACGACTGCATGACCGACCTGGTGCAGAAGGCCGGCTCGCAACCGGGCTTCGTCGTGGTCCTCGAGCAGCTGCCGGACAACCCGCGCTTCGACCGCGAGGCGCGCGAGCAGTTGCTCGACGTGTTCCGCGACGCAGCCGACTACTGGGCGGAGCGCAAAGTACCGTTCAGGTGCTTCTATTCTTTTCCGTAGCCCGCTCCCAGGAAATAGGGTCATGGGAGCGGGCGACGGCAGTGGCCCCCGGCGTCAACGAAAAGAGCATCGACAAGCCCGTCAAGGCAGCGTCGAAGACGGCAGCCAACAATACCTTCGGCGGCAACATGCCGCTGATGAGCAGCGCCTTCGATACGGCGATGTGGCTGAGCGCCGCGTAGGCGGCGCGAATCGGATGGCTCGCAGCCTAGACGGAACGGCCGCCGAGCGAGGCCGCCAGCCGCAGGTATTCGTCGACCGGCACTTCTTCAGCACGCCGCTGCGTGTCGAAAGTGCCGGCGGCGCCGCGCTCCTCTAGCCAGCGGCCGAGCGTGTGCCGCAACAGCTTTCGCCGCTGCGAAAAGGCCACGGTGACGACCTCGCCCAGCAGCTTGGGGTCGACGCCTGGCGCCGCCGGCTTCGGTGTCATGCGCACGACCGCCGAATCGACCCGCGGCGGTGGATCGAAAGCCTCGGGCGGCACGTCGAGCACCGGCTCGATCTCGTAGCGCCACTGCAGCATCACGCTGAGGCGTCCGTAGTCCTTGCGGCCCGGCGCCGCGGCCATCCGGTCGACGACTTCTTTCTGCAGCATGACGTGCTGGTCTGCGACGTGATCCACCGCTTCGAGCAGATGGAACAGGATTGGCGTCGAGATGTTGTACGGCAGGTTGCCGACGATGCGAAGCCGGCCCGCATCGCTCAGCGTGGCTGCGAGCGCGACGAAATCGACGCGCAGCACATCGGCCTCGACAACCTCGAGTCCCGGTGTCCGGCGCAGGCGCGCGGCAAGGTCGCGGTCGAGCTCGATGACGGTCAACGCGCCGCAGCGTTCGAGCAGGGGCAGGGTGATGGCCCCCAGCCCCGGCCCGATCTCGACGATCGCCTCGCCGGGTCGCGGCGCGACGGCCCGGACGATCGCGTCGATGACACCCCGGTCGGCGAGGAAATGCTGGCCGAAGCGCTTCTTCGGACGATGCGCCACAGCAACCGCCGCAGCTACTGCGGCGGGTCGCGCATTTCGACGTAGGCCCGGCCGCGCAGGTCGCGCAGCCATTCGACGTAGGCCTCTTCGAACTTCCGCTCGCGCAGGATGCTTCTCGCCTGTTCGCGCTGCTGCTTGCGGTCGAGCGTGACCTGGCGGCGATCGACCACTTGCACAAGGTGGACACCGAATCGGGTCGCGACCGGCTCCGACAGGCCGCCCACGTCGAGCCCGGCGATCGCTTCTTCAAACTCTGGAACGTACTGACCGGGCGAAGACCAGCCGAGGTCGCCCCCCTGGGCCGCGCTGCCGTCTTCGGAATTGTCGCGGGCCAGTTGCTCGAAGGTCTTGGTGCGCGCCAGGATCTCGCGCCTGAACTGGCTGAGCCGGCGCGTCGCTGCTTCGATCGTGAGTTCCGCGGAGGGCCTCAGGAGGATGTGGCGAGCGCGTATCTGCTGGACGCTGAAGGCATCGCCGTCCTTGCGCTCGATCAGCTTGAGGACGTGAAAGCCGGCCCCGCTGCGCAGGACCTCGGGCGCGGTCTCGCCGGACTTGAGGGACGAGACCGTCTTCACGAACAGGTCGGGCAAGCGGTCGGCCGGCCGGGCCCCGATCTCGCCCCCCTGGGCGCGGTTGCTGTCCTCCGACAGTTCACGTGCGACGGTTGCGAAATCCTCGCCGGCACGAACCCGCTGCAAAGCCGCGAGCGCGCGTTCACGACGCTCGGCAACGACGGCCACGCCCGCCCCCTCGGGCACGGTGACGAGGATCTGGGCGATGTTGAATTGGAGGCCGGCACCGCTGGTGCGGCGCTGATCGAGCAGGGCGTCGATCTCGGCATCGCTGATCTTGATTCGGCTCGCGACCTCGCGCTCGCGCACGCGTTCGACCATCATCTGGTCTTTCACGTTTTCGCGAAACTTCGCGTAGTCGACACCTTCCTTGCGCAGCCGATCGCGAAGCTGCGGCATCGTCAGCTGGTTCTGAATCGCGACGTTGCCGACCGCGCGGTCGATCTCCGACTCGTCGACCCGGGCGCCGCTGTCGCGAGCATTGGTGATCAAAACGCGCTCATCGATCAGTTGATCCAGCGCCTGTTGGCGCAAGGTGCCCGCTGGCGGCAGAGGCGTTCGGTTCCGAGCTGCTTCTTCGCGCGCACGGGCGATCCGCTGTTGCAGCTCGGCGGCGGTGACGAGTTCCTGATTCACTACGGCGACGATGTAGTCCGCGGTTTGCGCGTGAGCGTGCGTGGCGGCGAGGCTCAGCGCCAGGGTCACCAGGGCGGTCAGCGAGCGGAGCCAGGCGGAGTACGGATCAGTCATACGGCGTGAATGGTGAATTCGTGATGCGCTCGTCGCGCAGCAGTTGATAACCGGGAATATTGTCCTTCAAGACGTGAAGCGGATTCGACCCGAGGCGCGACAGCCCCACCAGCTCGAGTTGCACCAGCAACCGCGTTGTCGCTTCGCTGCGCCCGGTCGAGAGTCGCTCGACGACCAGCCGCCCGATCCAGCAGCCGGCGTCGTACTCGAGGCCGACGATGGAATCGATCAGCCGACTGTCGCGCGTGCTGTAGTTGACCCGGCCGACGCTGTAGAGGGTGCCGCCGCAGCCCGCGCTACCGCCGGTCGGGTCGCTGCCGTCGCTCGCCCGTGGCCTGCCGTAGACCGGCCACTGCCAGCCGAGTTCCACCTGTTCCGACAAGCCGCGGGAAAGCCGGTAGTTCAGGTTGACGGTGCGAAACGGCCCGGGTGAGTAGCGAAAGCCGGCGATCGAACGCTCGATCCGGTGGCTGTCGGTGTTGTACTGGGCCTGGGCATCGAAGTTCCACCGCGGCACCAGCGAGGTCGAGCCGAGGACGAGCACGTCCGAAAAGCGCATGGTGAGCGGCGGGCCGTCGGGGGTGATGCGCTGATCGCGGAACAGATAGCGCTGCATGATGCCCAGCCGCAGCGCCTCGGCGCCGGTCTCGGG
>JAYSMB010000308.1:0-7211 GCA_043725065.1 Burkholderiales bacterium | reverse complement strand
TCCAGAGTTCGACGCTTGGCGCTGGAATGAATACTGGATCCCGCTCGACGTGGTAATCGAGTTCAAGCGCGACGTCTACCAGATGGCGCTCACCGAGCTTGCCCGCTTTCTGCCGCGCGGCGCGCAACACAACCGCTATCTGCGCTCGGGCATGCGACCGCATCACCGGGACGAAGTGCCCGATCGCTTCCGGCGGCCAGAGGGGCCCTGCAACGCCGAGGCCGAAGAAGACGCGGTCACGACTCCGGCGCTCGACGCCGTCGCGGCGGCGTCGCCCGCTGCGCAGGCCCCAGTGCCGGCACTGGGCAACGATTCAGTCGTCTGATTTCGCGGCGCGCGCTTCACGCCAGCACGAAGTTGTCGCGGTGGATCAGCTCCGGCTCGCCGATGAAGCCGAGCAGGCGCTCAAAATCTGACGAAGGCTTTCTCGCGATCAGGCGTGCCTCGGTGCTGCTGTAGTTGCAGAGGCCGCGGCCGATCTCCTCGCCGCTGGTCCGGCGCACGGCGATCACGTCGCCGCGATGGAAGTCGCCTTCGACCGACACTACGCCGATCGGCAGCAGGCTTTTGCCGCCACCATGGATCTTCGCGGCAGCGCCGTCGTCGACCACGACCGAGCCGCGCAGCTGCAGGTGGTCGCTCATCCAAAGTTTGCGCGCCACGACTTTGGGCGTCGCTGCGACGAGTTCGGTGCCCAGACGCTCGCCGGCGGCGATGCGAAGCAGGACGTCGGGCTCGCGACCGTACGCAATGACGGTGCTGGCGCCGCTGCGCGCCGCGCGCTTGGCGGCGAGCACCTTGGTCAGCATGCCGCCGCGGCCGATCGCGCTGCCGGCGCCGCCCGCCATGCGCTCGAGTTCCGGATCGCCGGCGGCGCCCTGCTCGACTAGACGCGCCGTCGGGTCCTTGCGCGGATCGGCCGAGAACAGGCCGGCCTGATCGGTCAGGATCACCAGCAGGTCGGCGTCGAGCAGGTTGGCGACGAGCGCGCCCAGCGTATCGTTGTCGCCGAACTTGATCTCATCGTTGACGACCGTGTCGTTCTCGTTGATGACCGGAACGACGCCCAGGCCGAGCAGCGTCGTCAGCGTCGATCGGGCGTTGAGGTAGCGCTCGCGGTCGGCCAGGTCGGCGTGGGTCAGCAGCACCTGCGCGCTGCCGATGCCGTGCTCGCGCAGGGCCGATTCGTAGATCTGGGCCAGGCCCATCTGGCCGACGGCCGCGGCCGCCTGCAGCTCGTGTACGCCGTGCGGGCGAGTCGTCCAGCCGAGCCGCTTCATCCCTTCGGCGATCGCACCGCTCGAAACCATCACGAGCTCGCGCTGCTGGCGGACCAAGACGGCCATCTGCCGGCACCAGCCGCCGACGGCCTGCGCATCGACACCACGGCCCTCGTTCGTGACCAGGCTCGAGCCGACCTTGACGACGATGCGTCGGGCGTCAAGCGGCCTCGGACTCATCGCGCGGCGCCGGCTCCTGCCTGCGAGGCGGCGGCCGATTCGCGGTCGGCCGGTGCGTCGTCATCGTCGAAGCGCGGATCGCGTTCGACCGGCGCGGCCGCGGCGTGCTTGGCCACGTGCTCGTAGATAGCGCGCACGAGCGGCTCGCAACCTTCGCGCGTCAGGGCCGAGATCGAAAAGATCGGACCCTTCCAGCGCAGCCGTTTGACGAACGCGGTGACGCGTGCAGCGCGATCCTCGGCCGGGATCATGTCGAGCTTGTTGAGCACGATCCAGCGCGGCTTGGCAGCGAGCCCGGGGTCGTACTTCTCGAGCTCCTTGACGATGCCGCGCACTTGCTTCACGGGATCGACTTCCTCGTCGAAAGGCGCGAAGTCGACAAGGTGCAACAGCAATCGGGTGCGCCGCAGGTGGCGCAGGAAGAGGTGGCCGAGGCCCGCGCCTTCGGCAGCACCCTCGATCAGGCCCGGAATGTCGGCGACGACGAAGCTTTGCTCGGGAGCGACGCGAACCACTCCGAGATTGGGATGTAAGGTGGTGAACGGATAGTCGGCGATCTTCGGCCGGGCGTTGGAAATTGCCGCGATGAGCGTCGACTTGCCCGCGTTGGGCATCCCGAGCAAGCCGACGTCGGCAAGTACCCGCAACTCGAGCTTGAGCTTTTTCTGCTCGCCGGGCCAGCCGGGTGTCTTCTGGCGCGGCGCGCGGTTCGTGCTGCTCTTGAAGTGCAGATTGCCGAAGCCCCCGTCACCGCCTTTGACGATGCAGATCGTCTCGCCCGACTCGAGCAATTCGGCGATCCGCTCGCCGGTCTCGGCCTCGGAGAGGATGGTGCCGACCGGCATGCGCAGGACGATGTCGGCGGCGGCAGCGCCGTACTGATCGGAGCCGCGCCCGTTTTCGCCGCGCCGCGCCTCATGGCGCCGTGCGTAGCGAAAGTCGATCAGCGTGTTGAGATTGGAGTCGCCGACCGCATAGACGCTGCCGCCGCGGCCGCCGTCGCCGCCGTTCGGACCCCCGAAGGGGATGAATTTCTCGCGGCGAAAACTCATGCACCCGTTGCCGCCATCCCCCGCCACGACCTCGATCGTGGCCTCGTCGACGAACTTCATGGCCCGGGATCGGACCTGCGCGAAGGATGCCGATCTCCGCGCCTGGGCCGCAGCACCGACCAGATGCCGAGCGCGATCAGCAACAGCGGCCACCACTGGTGCATCCAGCCCCACGCCAGCCAACCGAAGTTATTGGCCAGCAGCAATGCGCCGACAACGATCAGGATGATGCCGCTCCAGCTCATGGGAACCTCGAGGGGTAGATTGCGACAGGCAATGTTAGTGCAGCGCGGATGAAAAAGCCCCGGTACACCGGGGCTTCGTCCTGGCGAAGCGAAGGGTCTTCAGACGCTCTTGACTTCGACCGTTTGGCGGTTGCGCGGACCTTTGATGGCGTAGCTGACCTGACCGTCGACCAGCGCGAACAAGGTGTGATCGCGGCCGATGCCGACGTTCGGGCCGGCATGGAACTTGGTGCCGCGTTGCCTCACGATGATCGAACCGGCCGGCACGGTCTGCCCGCCAAAGACCTTGACGCCGAGCATCTTGGGCTGCGAATCGCGGCCGTTGCGCGTCGAGCCGCCGCCTTTTTTCTGTGCCATGACTGACTCCTGGACCGAATTGCCGCCTTAGGCGGCGTTGACCGCGCTGATGCGGATTTCGGTGAAATTTTGCCGATGCCCCTGGTGCTTTTGATAGTGCTTGCGCCGACGCATCTTGAAGATGCGGACCTTGTCGTGCCGGCCGTGCGAGACGACGCTGGCGGTGACACTTGCACCCGCTACGAGCGGCGCGCCCGTCACCAGATCGGCGCCGGTGCCGACAGCGAGAACCTGATCGAGCGTGATGTCGGAGCCGACTTCGGCCGTCAGACGCTCGACCTTGAGCGTCTCTCCGGCGGCGACCTTGTACTGTTTGCCACCGGTTTTGATGACCGCGTACATGGTAAATCCTTCGCTTGCGTGAACCGCTTGGGCGGTCCGGGAAAAGCCTGTGACTATAACACGGCGGGTGGCCTCGAGGCACGCGACAACAGGCATGGGGAAAGGCCGGCCGTACCGTAACGGGCCCCGTCCGTCCCGCGGCGTCCGGCTTTCTATAATCTAACGCTCGCCGAGCCAACCCTGTGTCCGCCTCGCTTTCGCCGCCCGCCCCGCCTCCCGCCGACGCCGCGCTGTTGATGGCCGAGGAGATGGTTCAGGTCGACGCGGTGATCCGGCGCCGGCTCGCGTCCAAGGTCGCGCTCATCGACCAGATCGCGAATTACATCGTCAGCGCCGGTGGCAAGCGGATCCGGCCGATGCTCGTGCTGTTGTTCTCGGGCGCGCTCGGCTTCAAAGGCCGCGAGCGCTTCGAGCTTGCGGCGACGGTCGAGTTCATACACACCGCGACCCTGTTGCACGACGACGTGGTCGACGAATCGGCGCTGCGGCGCGGGCGTCGTACCGCCAATGCGCTGTTCGGCAACGCGGCAAGCGTCCTGGTCGGCGACTTCGTCTATTCGCGGGCCTTCCAGATGATGGTCTCGGCAGGCAGCATGCGCGTGCTCGAAGTGCTTGCCGACGCGACCAACGTCATCGCCGAAGGCGAGGTCCTTCAGTTGATGAACATGCACGACCCCGATGTGGGAGTCGACGCGTACCTGCGCGTCATCCGCTTCAAAACCGCCAAGTTGTTCGAGGCCAGTGCCCGGCTTGGCGCGGTACTCGCCGACACCGATTCCGCGGTCGAAGAAGCCTGTGCGGCGTACGGCCGCTCGCTCGGCACGGCATTCCAGCTCGTCGACGATCTGCTCGACTATGAAGGCGCGACCGAGCAGCTCGGCAAGAACGTCGGCGACGACCTGCGTGAAGGCAAGCCCACCTTGCCCTTGCTGATCGCCATGGAGCGCGGCACGGCCGAGCAACGCTCGCTCCTGCGCGGCGCAATCGAGCACGGCGAAGTGGCGCGACTGGACGAAGTCATCGCCATCGTTCGCGCGACCGGCGCGCTGGCGGCTACCCGCGAAGCCGCTCGCGCCGAGGCCGACAAGGCCTGCAAGATGCTCGAGCTGCTGCCGGGTACGACGTACCGAGAAGCTCTGCTAGACTTATCGGTTCGATCCGTCGAGCGCTCGTCCTGAGCGACTTCACGCGACCGACGCGGCCTCTAGGTCGCGGAAATGCGGCCCGAACGCCGCACGAATCGGGGTGTAGCTTAGCCTGGTAGAGCGCTACGTTCGGGACGTAGAGGCCGGAGGTTCGAATCCTCTCACCCCGACCAGGATTGCCGGCCCGACAGGTTCTCTCTCAGCCCTCGACCGGACACTAAAACTCACCCCGTGAATTGTTGGCGCAAGGCCGTGGCGCCCGGCGTTTACAGCCCCCGGTGAATCGGCGATGATCATCTGTTTCCTCAAGGATTGAACGAGCCGTCATAGGTTGGATACCCTCGCCGAAGCCCCGCATTCAGCCCTCTCCGGCGTGGCGAGGGTACTGGTCCACGCGGGCAAGCTCAACGCCCGGACCGCCGAGGAACTGGTCCGCAGCTCGCGCGACAAGCGAACCAGCTTCGTCGCCTCGGTGATCGCAGCCGGCGCCGTGTCGCCGTCCGATCTGGCGCACACGCTGGCCGTCGCGCTCGCCCTGCCGCTGCTCGATCTCTCGGCGATCGACGCTGTCAAGCTGCCCAAGAACATCATCGACGCCAAGCTCGCGTCGCAGTACCAGATCGTGGTGTTGGGCAAGCGCGGCAATCGGGTCTTCATCGGCGGCGCCGACCCAACCGACCAGGAGGCCGCCGAGCGCATCAAGTTCGCGACCCAGCTCGCGCCCGAGTGGGTGATCGTCGAGCACGACAAGCTCGCCAAGATCCTCGAGAGCTCGGGCACGAGCGCGACCGAGACGATGGAGGCGCTGTCCTCGGGCGACTTCGAGTTCGATGTCACCGACGACGTCACGACCAAGTCGGACGAACCCGAGGTCGCCAGCGAGGTTGAGGACGCGCCGGTCGTTCGATTCCTGCAGAAGATGCTGATCGACGCCATCAACCTGCGCGCCTCCGACCTGCACTTCGAGCCCTACGAGTACCACTATCGCGTCCGCTTTCGCGTCGACGGCGAGCTGCGCGAGATCACCCAGCCGCCACTTGCCATCAAGGAAAAGCTTTCGGCCCGCATCAAGGTCATCTCGCGGCTCGACATCTCCGAAAAGCGTGTGCCGCAAGACGGCCGCATGAAGCTCAAGTTCGGCAGCAAGGCGATCGATTTTCGCGTCAGTACCTTGCCCACGCTGTTCGGCGAGAAGATCGTGATCCGGATCCTCGACCCGTCGAGCGCGAAGGTCGGCATCGAGGCACTCGGCTACGAGAAGATCGAAAAGGATCGCCTCATGAAGGCGATCCAGCGGCCCTACGGCATGGTGCTCGTCACCGGTCCGACCGGCAGCGGCAAGACGGTCTCGCTCTACACCTGCCTGAACATCCTCAATCAGCCGGGCGTCAACATATCGACCGTCGAAGATCCGGCCGAAATCAACCTGCCCGGCGTCAACCAGGTCAACGTCAACGACCGGTCCGGCCTCACGTTCGCGGTCGCGCTCAAGTCCTTCCTGCGCCAGGATCCGGACATCATCATGGTCGGCGAAATTCGCGACCTCGACACCGCCGACATCGCGATGAAGGCGGCCCAGACCGGCCACATGGTGATGTCGACGCTACACACCAACGACGCGCCGACGACGCTGACCCGCCTTGCGAACATGGGCGTGGCCGCCTTCAACATCGCCGCGAGCGTGTTGCTCATCACGGCGCAGCGTCTGGCGAGAAAGCTGTGCGAGAACTGCAAGGCACCAGCCGACTATCCTCGCGACGCGATGCTCAAGGCCGGGTTCAAGGCGGAAGACCTCGACGGCAACTGGAAGCCATTTCGTGCGGTCGGATGTTCAATGTGCAATAACGGTTACAAGGGTCGCGTCGGCATTTACCAGGTCATGCCGATCAGCGAGGAGATTCAGCGGATCATCCTGGCCCAGGGCAACGCGACCGAGATCGCCGCGCAGGCTCAGCGTGAAGGGGTTCGCGATCTGCGTCAGGCGGGTCTGCTCAAGGTCCGGTCTGGCATGACGACACTCGAGGAGCTGATCTCGGTCACCAACGAGTAGCGTCGACAATCGAACGCAGGAAGAGGTCTCGGAACGATATGGCAACTGCACTGGCTGCAAAGCGGATCAAGGACATCGTCTTCGAGTGGGAAGGCAAGGACAAGAACGGCAAGTCCGTTCGCGGCGAGATGCGCGCCGGCGGCGAAGCGATGGTCAGCGCGAGCCTGCGCCGCCAGGGCGTGATGGTCAACAAGGTGAAGAAGCGCCGCATGAGCGGCGGTAGGTCCATCAAGCAGAAGGACATCGCCATCTTCACCCGCCAGCTCTCGACCATGATGCGGGCCGGCGTGCCGCTGATCCAATCCTTCGACATCGTCGCCCGCGGCAGCGCGAACGCGCGCATGACGCGCCTGCTCACCGACATCCGCTCCGACGTCGAGACCGGCACCAGCCTCTCGGCCGCGTTCAGGAAGCATCCGCTCCACTTCGACGCGCTCTATTGCAACCTGGTGGAGGCCGGCGAAGCCGGCGGTATCCTGGAAACCCTGCTCGATCGACTCGCCGTCTACCAGGAAAAGACGATGGCGATCAAGAACAAGATCAAGTCGGCGCTGATCTAC
>JAYSMB010000307.1:0-11995 GCA_043725065.1 Burkholderiales bacterium | reverse complement strand
AGTGATCTTCTGGCAATGGGCCGGCTGGGGTGCCGAGCTGATGGCGCTGCACATCGGCTATGAGGCCGTCGCGCCCTTCGCGCTGACGCGCACCGACGTTCCCGACGAGAAGGTGCGCGCCGCCGGCCAGTCGCCCAAGCCCTCGCTCAAGGCCGACAAGGAAGGCGGCCGGATCGTCATCGACAGCGAGACCACCCTCGCCGGTGTTCCGTCAAGTGCCTGGCGCTACATGCTGGGCAACCGCAATGCCATCGAATGGGTGCTCGATCAGCACAAGGGGAAGAAGCCCAAGGACCCGACGATCCGCGAGAAATTCGACACCTACCGCTTCGCCGACCACAAGGAGCGGGTGATCGACCTGCTCGCGCGCGTCACGACGGTGAGTGTCGAGACGATGCGGATCGTGGAATCCATCCGGTCTGGCACGAGGTAACTCCCGGTGCGGGTTTTCCTGCAATCTCGATAATCGGGGCCATGGAAGCGCAGCGCATCACGATCAGCATGCATGACGAGTCGGCGGGCTACGCCATCTCGCCGGCCCGCGTGCCGCTGGCGCTGCTGCGCACGTTCGCGAACGACGTGCACGAGTTTCTTCGCGGCGACGGTTCGGTTCCGGATGCTGCCAGCCTCGAAGTGGCCGTGATCGACGGATCACTCGGGATACTCACCGCGCCGATCACCGACGCGCGACTGTTGGCTGACCTGCGTCACTTGTCGCAGTCCGAGTCGATCGACTCGCTCAATCCTCGTCGCAGACCGGTCGTCGAGCGGTGGCAGCAGGCTGCAAAGAGCGCCCGCCACGCGCTCTACAAGATATCGGCGCCGATGCTTGCGCGGCCAGTCATCATCAGTGCGGCCAGCGACTTCCGTGCCGACGATGCCGATCAATGGGTGCGGGTGGAGCGTTACGTTCGCGGCGAAATCGAAGACCTGGGCGGCACGCGAGCCAATGCTCACATCCGCCTCCCGAACGGGAAATTGCTCAAGGTGGACACCGATCGCACGGTGCTGCGCGACGACAAGGTCAATCGCCTGTACAAGCCGGCGATGGTGCGCATCACGGCGCACTACAACGTGGTGACGCGAGAGTATCGGGATGCGCGCCTGATCGAATTCGTCGAGCATGACACGCGCATCGACGAACAGGAGCTGGAGCGATTGTTTCAGCGCGGCGCAAAGGCCTGGCGCGACGTGCCCGACGCGGCGGAATGGGTGGACAAGCTGAGAGGCAACGAGTCTTGATCTCGTTTCTCGTCGATACGAGTTTTCTGATCTCGTTTGCCGATCCGGGGCGGCCGCATCATGCTGCGGCGGCAGCCTACTTCCGCGAGGCGCTGCAACGCGATGTACCGCTCTATTTCTCGGCCATTGCCGCATCCGAGTTCCAGGTCAAGCAGGCGGTGACCGACTTGCCTTTGCGCAACTTCATCGTGCTTCCGTTCAACTTCGATCATGCGATGACCGCCGGCTTGTTGATGCGGCAACTCGACCGCGAGCCTAGCGATCGGCGCGACGTGGTCAAGGACGACGTGAAGCTGATCGCGCAAGCCGTATGTGAGTCGGTCAGCCATGTGCTGACCGAGGACCGACATACGCTGGCCAAGTATGTCCAGCGGTTCAACGATGCAGGACAAAGTACGTTGAAGACGATCCTTTTGGCTGAAGGCTTCGACGTGGCATGGTTCAACGATGGTCAGCAGGGAATTCCTGGTACTTGAGATGGCTCACGCCGACGATCGATGTCAGTCGTGATTCGCCCACTCGGCCGCACTGCCTACTACCTCACGCTCGACGCCATGCGCGCCTTCACCCAGGCGCGCGGCGCCGAGACGCCCGACGAGATCTGGCTCTGCGAGCATCCACCGGTGTTCACGCAAGGCATCGCCGGCAAGGCGGAGCATGTGCTCGACCCGGGCGCGATCCCGGTCGTTCAGACCGATCGCGGCGGCCAGGTCACGTATCACGGGCCGGGCCAAGTCGTCGCCTATCCGCTGGTCGACCTGCGGCGGCTCGGCATCTACGTCAAGGAATACGTGTTCCGGCTCGAGCGGGCGCTGCTCAGGACGCTGGAGGCGCACGGCGTCACGGGGCACCGCGTGCGCGGCGAGCCGGGCGTCTATGTGCGCCTCGCCGATCCCTTCGGCCATGCGGTGCACGCGGCGGCGCGGGAAGGCGCCGACAAGTTCGCGGGGCTCGGCAAGATCGCCGCGATAGGCGTCAAGGTGAGCCGGCATTGCACCTATCACGGGGTGGCGCTCAACGTCGCGATGGACCTCGGACCCTTCGAGCGCATCCATCCGTGCGGTCATGCCGGGCTGGAAACGATCGACCTTTCTACAATCGGCGTTCGCGCTTCGTGGGACGAAGTCGCGCAGACCCTCGGCGACCAGCTCGCCGCCACCCTGAGCCCGTGATGACGCCCTTGCCGATCTACGACGCGTCGCAAAAGCAGAAGGCCGAAGCCAAGACCTCGCGCATTCCGATCAAGATCGTCGCCGCCGAGGCGTTGAAGAAGCCCGACTGGATCCGCGTCAAGGCCGGTTCGCCATCGACCCGCTTCTACGAGATCAAGCAGATCCTGCGCGAGCACAAGCTGCACACGGTGTGCGAGGAAGCCTCCTGCCCGAACATCGGCGAGTGCTTCGGCAAGGGCACGGCGACCTTCATGATCATGGGCGACAAATGCACGCGGCGCTGCCCGTTCTGCGACGTCGGCCACGGCCGGCCCGACCCGCTCGACGCCGACGAGCCGCTCAATCTCGCGAAGACGATCGCGGCGCTCAAGCTCAAGTACGTCGTCATCACGAGTGTCGACCGCGACGACCTGCGCGACGGCGGTGCGGCGCATTTCGTGGCTTGCATCGAGAAGACGCGCGAGCTCTCGCCGCAAACCAAGATTGAAATTCTGACGCCCGACTTCCGCGGCCGCATGGACCGCGCGCTCGAGATCCTGAACGCGGCGCCGCCCGACGTGATGAACCACAACCTCGAGACCGCACCGCGCCTCTACAAGGAAGCGCGCCCTGGCTCGGACTACGCGTTCTCGCTCAACCTGCTCAAGCGCTTCAAGGAATTCGCGCCGCACGTGCCGACCAAGAGCGGCGTGATGGTCGGCCTGGGCGAGACCGACGAGGAGATCCTGCAGGTGATGCGCGACATGCGCGCGCACGGCATCGACATGCTGACGATCGGCCAGTACCTGGCGCCGAGCAGCCATCATTTGCCGGTGCGCCGCTACGTTCACCCCGACACCTTCCGCATGTTCGAGCGCGAAGCGGCGGCCATGGGCTTCAGCCACGCCGCGGTCGGGGCGCTGGTTCGGTCGAGCTACCACGCTGATCAGCAGGCGCATGCGGCGGGTGTCGCCGCAGCGCTCTGACGACGCGCGATGCCAGCCGGCGCGGCACCCGGCCTGACCGCCGATCCCGTACTCACGTGTGGCAACTGCCGAGCGCCGATGCGGCGCGTCGCGCTCGCCGGCCACTATGGTGCGAGCGTCGAGCTCGACCTCTGCGTCAGCTGCAACCTGGTCTGGTTCGACGGGACCGAGACGGCTCGGCTGAACGGCCCGGGCCTGCTCGACCTGATCGGCCGCATGGCCGAGGCCTACGACCTGCCCTTCGAGCCGCTGCGGCCGGGCGCCCGCTGTCCGCGCTGCGCGGGGCCGGTCAAGATCGTCCACAACCAGTCGCGCTGGGGCCACTCGGTGCAGCTGCAATGCGTACGTCGAGATGGCGCCTACCAGTCGTTTGCGGAGTTTCTGGAAGAAAAGGGCTTGCTGCGGCCCATGTCGCGCCTCGATCGTGCCCGGCTGCTGCGCGACCGCGGTCGCGTCGACTGCGTCAACTGCGGCGCGGCGATCGGCGTGAGCGACGAGCGCTGCCCGTTTTGCACCTCGGTGCCGAGCCTGCTCGACATCGCGCGGCTGGCGCGCGCCCTCGATCCGGAAGCGACGCTCGAGCCGAGCGCGGTGCACGACACCGAAGCGCGCCAGCAGGCCATGCAATGCGCCGCCTGCGGTGCCGCGCTGCCGCCGGGCGACGCGATGAGCTGCGCGCAGTGCGGCGCCACGTTGGCGATCGCCAGTCTGCGCGAGGCCTATGCCGCCGTGCAGGCGCTCGCGCCGGCGCTCAAGGCCAACGCCGAGCATCCGTCGCCCGAGGTCGTGAAACGCCGGCTCGCCGCGCTCGCCGAAGATCTGCCGCGGCGCCGTGAGTGGGTGGCGGGCATGGAAGCCGAGGCCCGCGCCCGGCGTGGCGACAGTTTCGACCCGAACGTCGATTGGTCCTCCCTGTTGCGGCGTGGAACCAACCCGGCTCGCGCGGTGCTGATCGGCGTCGCGATCTGGCTGGTGTGGCGGTTCTGGCGCTGAGCCCGGCCGCATCGGGCTTGCGCCGGGTGCACTCACCATGAACGCCACGCTGTTCGCGCTCGGCGCGATCGCGCTCTGGGCGACGCTGGCCTCGCTCGGTGTCGCGCTGGCCCATGTGCCGCCTTTCCTGCTGACCGGCCTCGCCCTCGTCATCGGCAGCGTGCCGGCGTGGCCGCTGGCGCGCCAATGGCGGGTGCCGATGTCGACTCTCGCGCTGGGCATCTACGGCCTGTTTGGATTTCACTTCCTGCTCTTCATCGCCTTGCGCCACGCGCCGCCGGTCGAGGCCAACCTGGTCAACTACCTGTGGCCGCTGTTCATCGTCGTGCTGGCGCCGGTGTTCCTGCCCCGCCTGACGCTGCGACCGGTCCATGTCGGCGCCGCGCTCGCCGGATTCGCGGGGGCTGCGCTCGCCATCCTCGGTGGCAGAAGCGTCGCAGCGGGCTTTGCCTGGGGCTACCTACCGGCCCTCGGCTCGGCGTTCATCTGGGCGAGCTATTCGCTTATGACGCGGCGGGTGGCCCATTTTCCAACCGCGGTCGTCGGCCTCTTCGGGCTCGTCTCGGGCGTGCTGGCGCTGCTCTGCCACGTCGTTTTCGAAGAGAGCGTCGCGCTGTCCGGGCACGACTGGGGGCTCATCGTCGCAACCGGCCTCGGCCCGCTCGGCGCCGCCTTCTACCTCTGGGACGCGGCATTGAAGCGCGGCGACGCGCGCAGCATCGGCATCCTCAGCTACCTGACGCCGCTGGCCTCGACGCTGCTGCTCGTGGCCACGACCGGCCGGCGGCTTACCGTCTGGATCGCCGTCGCCGCGCTGCTCATTGTCGGCGCGGCCATCGCGGGCGTGCGCGCGCGCTGACAGGAGCGCCGCACAATGCGGCATCCGGCCCTGCGCGCTGGACGAAAGACCGGCCATGCAGCGAAGAAGGATCACGATGTGGGCGATCGGCACGCTCTGCATAGGCGTGGCCGCGCGCGGCGAGGCGGCGGAAGCGAGTGCTGCCGACGCTGCCTCGGGAATTCGCGCCGCGCTCGAGCGCGGCGCCGTCGCCGCGGTCGGCCTGCTCGGGCAGCAGGACGGATTTCTCGGCAATCCGAAGGTCAGGATCGAGCTGCCCGGCTCGTTGAAGGACGCGGCGCGGCTGCTCAAGCTCATCGGCCAGCAGCATCGCGTCGACGAACTGGTGACGGCGATGAACCGCGCAGCCGAAGCCGCGGTGCCCGAGGCGAAGGCGATGCTGATCGCTGCCGTCAAGTCGATCGGCGTAGGCGACGCTCGACGCATCGTCAGCGGCGGCGAAGACTCGGTCACGAAATTCTTCGCATCGAAGACGCGCGTGCCGCTTGGCGAGAAGTTTCTCCCTATCGTCGAGCGCGAGACGGCGCGCGTCGATCTGGCGGCGCGCTACAACGCCGTCGCCGGCAAGGCGGCGGGCATGGGGCTCGTGAACGGCGACGATGCCAACATCGAACGCTACGTCACGCGCAAGGCGCTCGACGGCCTCTACTTCATGATCGGCGAAGAGGAAAAGAAGATCCGCCGCGATCCGATCGGTACCGGCAGCGCCTTGCTGGCGCGGGTCTTCGGCAAGTAGTAGCGCCGGAAAGCCCCCGGCGCCGCCGACCTAGAGACTTCTCGACAACTCGAACATCAGCGCCGCGGGCAGCGAACTGGCGACCACGTCGCGGCCGATCCTCGCCATCGTCGCACCATTGGTGCCCGACATCTCGAAGGTCGAGCCCTGCTCGAGGATCTCGATGAAAACGAAGTCCGGCACCTCAACCAGGATTTCGTCGCGGAACGACGTGAAGCGGCCGCCGCGCTGGATCGATTCGATGATGATCGCGTGGGGCAGGCCTTCCTTGCAGAAGCTCGCCGCCTCGTCGACCGAGCTGACGAAGTCGATCAGCATGCTCATGTTGCGCAAGGCATCGCGAATCAGCACCCGCACCTCGCGCCGCGACGCGACCACCAGCACATGGCTGCCGGCCAGCGCCTTGGAGTTGCCCGATTGGGCCGACGCATCGTCGATCTCCGAAGCCGAGAGCCCCTCCATCTCTTCGCTGGCGGTCTTCGGGAATTCGAGGACGAGGGTACTGATGCCCGACGCCTCTTTGCGGTCGACGACCAGGCCCATCGTCCATGCCGTCTGCTCGATCAGCCGCCAGCTGAGCGAGTCGAGCCGGGGCGGGGTCGAGGTGGTCACGCTCTCGTCGTCGGGCTGGTCGGCGGGGCGGTGCGCGAACTTGCAGGTGAGCCGGGCATGCGCCGGCCAGGTCTTGTAGTCGATCGTGTACTCGATGTGCGCGTGCGCATTGGCGAGCGCCCAATCGAGCGTCGCGTTGAGCAGGCTGAACAGGAGCGAGCCATCGACGATGACGCGCGCCGATTTGAGCTGCGGCTTCAGGGCGATTCCGCGCGCCTGCGTTTCCCGGGTGCGCAGCGCGAGCACGCTCTTCAGCACTTCTTCGAGTTGCAACACTTCGTGCGACTGGCGCACTCGCCCGGAGGCGAAGCGGGTCAGCTGCTGGCCGATCATGCCGACCTGGCGCGCCTGCTCGACCTCGTCGCGCAGGGCGCGCAAGCCGGCGCGATCGATCTTGCCCGTCGCGGTCAGAACGTGGATGCGCTCGAGTGCGGCCGTGAGCGGCGCGGCGATTTCGGCGCCGACCTGCGAGACCAGTTCATGCCAGCGCTCGGCATCCATGGTGGCGGCGGCTTCTGGATGGTTTCGCACGGCGAGAGAAAGGCTGGCTTGAGGCATCGGAGGGGATCGTTCGGCAAGATCGGCAGGGAGCGAGAAGTGTCGGTGCGGGGTCCCCGGGGCGCCAGAGGCCGGGTAGATGGCGCCGACGAGCGGTCACAGAAAGTCGCTAAATGTGACAACTTGTTCACTAATTTCACCCTCAAGACACCGCGCGGGCTGGCGACGGCCGCCGATCTCAGATCGCACCGTCCGCGCGAAGCGAGGCGATTGCATCGAGCCCGAACCCGAATTCGGCCAGGATCTGCTCGGTATCGGCGCCGAGCAAGGGCGGCGCAAGGCGGTAGCGCACCGGTGTCTCGGATAGCTTGAGCGGGCTGGCGACGACGCGGATCGATCCGGCGAGCGGGTGCGCCATCGCCACCGTCATGTCGCGCGAGCGCACGTGCGGGTCGGCGAAGACCTCGGCCAGGTCGTTGATCGGCCCGCACGGCACCTTGGCCGCCTCGAGGGTCTCGATCCAATCGCCGCGCGGCCGCCGCTTGAGCGTGGCGGCGAGCAGCGGAACCAGCGTCGCGCGGTGGCGAACGCGATCGGCGTTGCGCGCAAAGCGCGGGTCGAGCGCGAGTTCGGCGCAGCCGGCGACGTTGCAAAAGCGCGCGAACTGGCCGTCGTTGCCGACCGCCAGGATCAGGTGCCCGTCGGCTACCTCGAACACCTGATAGGGGACGATGTTCTGGTGCGCGTTGCCGGCGCGCTGCGGCGCTGCTCCAGTCGCGAGATAGCCGGCACCGAGGTTGGCGAGCATGGCCACCTGAGTGTCGAGCAGCGCCATGTCGATCGCCTGGCCGTGGCCGGTCGCGTCGCGGTGGCGCAGCGCCGCGAGGATCGCGGTCACCGCGTACATGCCGGTGAACAGGTCGGCGACCGCCACGCCGACTTTCTGCGGGCCGCCGCCGGGCGCGTCGTCGGCGATCTCGGTGCGCGACGGGCCGGTCACGCTCATCAGGCCGCCCATGCCTTGCACGGCGTAGTCGTAGCCTGCGCGTTCGCGGTACGGGCCGGTCTGGCCGAAGCCGGTGATCGAGCAATAGACGAGACGAGGGCACAGTGCGAGCAACGATGCCGCGTCCAATCCGTGACTGGCCATGTCGCCGACCTTGAAGTTTTCGACCAGGACGTCGCACTGCGCCGCCATCGTTCGAACCAGGTCGGCGCCGGCGGGCGTGGCGATGTCGATGGTGATCGATCGCTTGTTGCGATTGGTGCCGAGGTAGTAGGCCGCTTCGCCGGTTTCGCGGCCTTCGCTGTCCTTGAGAAAGGGCGGGCCCCAGCCGCGGGTGTCGTCGCCGCCAGGATGGTCCTCCCCGCGGGGACGCTCGACCTTGATCACGTCGGCGCCGAGGTCGGCGAGCACCTGGGTGCACCACGGACCGGCGAGCACGCGCGAGAGGTCGAGGACGCGCACGCCGGCGAGCGCCTGAGGCGTATCGGCGGCTGCGCCGGGCTGCGCGGGAAGCGAAGGAGCGGCGTCGGCCATCGGGCGATTGTCGGCGCGCGCGGCGGGGGCCGGTGCATCCGGATAATCGTCGCGATGAGGTTTTCGCGCGGCCGGCTTCTGGCCGTCTTCCTGGCCCCGCTTGTCGCCTGCTCTCCGGCACTCGACTGGCGTGACGTGCGGCCCCCGGACAGCGGCGTGGCGATGCTCTTTCCTTGGCCGCCCCGATCGGCACGAGCGCGCGGTCCGCATGGCCGCCATGGACCTGCGCATGCGGATGTATTCGTGCAACGCGGCCGGCACGACTTTCTCGCTCACCTATCTCGATGCGGCGCAGGCCGCACAGGTTGCGCCCTTGCTGGCCGAACTTCGCGCCCGCGCTGCCGCGAATGTCGGTGGCGCGGCCGCGGTTCGGCCCTTTTCCGCGCCGGGTGCGACGCCGAACGAGCAGAGTGCGGCGCTGCAAATCGAAGGTCACCTCCCCGGCGGACTTCGTGTCACCGAGCATGCCGCGTTTTTTGTCCGAGGTCTGCGCCTCTACCAGGCCACGGCGATCGGAGAATCGGTGTCGCCAGTAGCCGTGGAAACGTTTTTCGGCGCAATCAAGGTCGTCGCGGGCTGAGCGGCAAAAGAGTCGGGACGCTCGCCCGCGCCGCCAACTGTCGATAATGCGCGGCCATGCCCGGACTCCTGATCATTGCCCACGCGCCGCTGGCGTCATCGCTGAAAACCGTGGCCGAGCATGCGTTTCCGGACTGCGCCAGGCAACTCATGGCGCTCGACGTGCCGGCAAACCTCCCTGTCGAGGAGATCGAAGCGCAAGCCCGGGTCATGCTCGAGCAGGTGCGCTCGCCCGAAGCCCTGATCCTCACCGACGTGTTCGGCGCCACGCCGTGCAACGTCGCGCAGCGCCTGGCCGATGGCCTGCAGGTCAAGGTGGTGGCCGGCGTCAACGTGCCGATGCTCTGGCGCTCGCTGTGCTACGCCGGCGATTCGCTCGACGCCCTGGTGGCGCGCGCGATTGCCGGAGCGACGCAGGGCGTGATGCAGGTGGCCACGTCGCGGCCCCAGAACCAGACTCTGAAAGCGCGTGGCAGTGATCAAGGCGACCACCAGGATCAATAACAAGCTCGGCCTGCACGCCCGCGCGTCGGCCAAGCTCACCAAGCTCGCGGGGGGCTTTCGCAGCGAGGTTTTTCTCACCCGCAACGGCCGGCGCGTCAATGCTAAGAGCATCATGGGCGTGATGATGCTGGCCGCCGGGATCGGCGCGGAAATCGAGATCGAGACCGAGGGCGAAGACGAGCGCCAGGCGATGGATGCGCTGGTCGCACTCATAGCCGACAAGTTCGGCGAAGGGCAGTAGGAATTGCTGCGCTGCTAGGATCGGCCGCAATGACCTTCCAGCTGTTCGGATTGCCGGTCTCCAGGGGCATCGCGATCGGGCGTGCGGTGCTCGTCGCGTCGAGCCGGATCGATGTGGCGCACTACTACGTCGGCGCCGACGCGGTCGATTCCGAGATCGATCGATTGCGCGTCGCGCGCGACGTGGTCGCGACCGGCCTGACGGCGATGAAAAACGACCTGCCCGCCGAGGCGCCGGCCGAGCTGTCGGCCTTGCTCGACGTTCACCTGATGCTGCTCCACGACGAGACGCTGACGGGTGCGACCAAGCAGTGGATCCGCGAGCGCCACTACAACGCGGAATGGGCGCTCTCGGCGCAGCTCGAAGTGCTGGCGCGCCAGTTCGACGAGATGGAAGACGAGTACCTGCGCGAGCGCAAGGCCGATCTCGAGCAGGTGGTCGAACGACTGCTCGGCGTGCTCGCGCGCGGCGAGGACGGCGCCTCGCCGCTGATCGCGCCCGCGAGCGCGCATGCCACGAGTGGCGACCCGCTGGTGCTCGTCGCCAACGACATCTCGCCGGCCGACATGCTGCAGTGGAAAGGCGGCGTGTTCCTCGGCTTCGTCACCGACGTCGGCGGCAAGACCTCGCACACGGCGATCGTCGCGCGCAGCATGGACATCCCGGCGGTCGTCGGCGCGCGAGAAGCGAGCCGGCTGATCCGGCAGGACGACTGGCTCGTCATCGACGGCGACGCCGGTACGGTGATCGTCGATCCGCCGGCATCCGTGATCGCGGAATACCGTGCCATCAAGCGCGAGCGCGACGCCAGCCGCGCCGGGCTCGCGCGCCTGCGCCATCTGCCCGCGGTCACGCTCGACGGCGAAGCGGTGGAGTTGCTCGCCAACATCGAGCAACCCGGCGACGCGGCAGCCGCGCTCGAGTCGGGCGCTGCCGGCATCGGCCTGTTCCGC
This sequence comes from Burkholderiales bacterium, assembly GCA_043725065.1. Lineage (GTDB taxonomy): Bacteria > Pseudomonadota > Gammaproteobacteria > Burkholderiales > Burkholderiaceae_C > Schlegelella_A. Next base: position 1,101 of record JAYSMB010000307.1, on the reverse strand, counting down.
AGCGAGTTCCTGTTCATGAATCGTGGCGGCGATCTGCCCGGCGAAGACGAACAGTTCGAGGCCTATCGGACCGCGGTCGAAGCGATGAAGGGACTGCCCGTCACGATCCGTACCGTCGACATCGGCGCCGACAAGGCGCTCGACCGGATGTCGGCCAACGAGCTGCGCCACGAGCACGCACTGAACCCGGCGCTCGGCCTGCGGGCCATTCGCTGGAGCCTCTCCGAGCCGGCGATGTTTCGCCAGCAACTGCGCGCCATCCTGCGCGCTGCCGCGCACGGCAAGGTGCGGCTGCTGCTGCCGATGGTCGCGCACCTGAGCGAGGTGCGGCAGACGCTCGATGCGCTGGCGCGCGCGCGTCAGCAGCTCGACGACGCGGGCCGCGCCTATGGTCCTGTCGAGATCGGCGCGATGGTCGAAGTGCCCGCGGCCGCGCTCATGCTTCCCGCGTTCCTGCGTCACTTCGACTTCGTGTCGATCGGCACCAACGACCTCATCCAGTACACGCTCGCCATCGATCGCGCCGACGAAGCCGTCGCGCATCTCTACAACCCGTGGCACCCGGCCGTGCTTCAGCTGATCGCGCAGACGATCGCTGGTGCGCGTGCTGCCGGCAAAGGCGTCAGCGTTTGCGGCGAAATGGCCGGCGACACGGCCTTCAGCGAACTGCTGCTGGCCATGGGCTTGCGCAGCTTCTCGATGCATCCGTCGCAAATTGTCGCGGTGAAGCAGCGTGTGCTGGGCGCCAACGCCGGGCGCTGGTCGCAATCGCTCGCGCGCATCCTCGGCGCCGACGATCCCGAGCGCGAATGTCACGCGGTGACGAGCGCGATCGCGAGCGAAAACGCGAACCCTTCGGAGACCGATACCGCGCAGAGGACAGTGGCTTCCGCCGCTGCGATATAGTCGCGCCCCTCGTGCTGCTGCAAAGCGGCGCGAGAGCCTTGGAGGCGGACGCCGTGCCTCACCACGAATCGCTAGCCGCCAGTCGTTTCCAATTCCGGTATGAGCCTGGAGCGGTCTGAGATCGACGATGCGAAGCGAGTCGATCGGTTGTAGACGAGGCCAGTGTATTGGGGCCCGGGTTCTTGGGGTTCATCT
>JAYSMB010000306.1:0-3542 GCA_043725065.1 Burkholderiales bacterium | reverse complement strand
GTCAAGCCGGGCGCCATCGTCATCGACGTCGGCATGAACCGCATTCCCGACAGCGAGCCGGGCGCCGGCAAGCTATGCGGCGACATCGACTACGCCACGGTCGCCGAAGTCGCCTCGGCGATCACGCCGGTGCCGGGCGGCGTCGGCCCGATGACGATCGCGATGCTTCTCTCGAATACCGTCGAGTCGGCAGAGCGATGCCTGCATGCGGCACCACTTGTGTGAAGTTGTGACCGAGACTTCGCTTGAAGGCGGACCGCGGCTCGGCGAGAATCGCCCTTCTCTTTCGTTTCCTGGAGATTGCATGACCCCGCGCGACCGCTTCAGCCCGATCGGCCTTGTGCCGCGCGCCGCGCTCGCGTTCGCGCTCGTCGCGACATCCAGTCTGGCCCAGTACAAGGTGATCGGCCCCGACGGCAAGATCACCTACACCGACCGCGAGCCAAGCGCATCCGAGGGCAAGGTCGTTGCCCTCGGCAACCGTACGGTCGCGGCAGCGGTCGAGTCCGAGCTGCCGTTCGAATTGCGGCAACCGGCGAGCAAGTATCCGGTCTCGCTCTACGTCACGACCACGGCTTGCGATCCCTGCACGTCGGCACGGCAGATGTTGAAGCAGCGCGGAATCCCGTTCAACGAACGCCTGGTCGTCACCGCCGAAGACAGCGAAGCGCTCGAGCGCCTGTCCGGCGCGCGCGAGGCGCCCACGCTCATGATCGGTTCACAAACCTTGCGCGGCTATGCTGTCGACGTCTGGTCCTCTTACCTCGACGCCGCCGGCTATCCGCGCGAATCGCACTTGCCCGCGAGCTATCAGTACCGGCCGGCGACGCCCATCGTCGATCGCCGCGAATCGGTCACCGCCCGCAGCGATACGCGGCCGGAGGCGAGACCGACGCCGGCCACGCCAACCGCACCGGGCCCTGGCGGAATCAGGTTCTAGCGACACGCTCCAGGCACTCTGGAGCGGCGCCGACCCGGCGCGCCGCGACGCTTCCAGACGCCACCGCCGCGCCCATCAACCAGAACAGCGCCGAGGCGCCGAGCGTGGCGCCGCCAAGGCCGAACGCGAGTGGCATCACCGCACTCGACAAGTTGATCACCATCGAACGAAGGGCGATCGCTTCGCCATGCCGCTCGAATGGCGTGATCTGGTGCAGCGTCGTCATGATCATCGGTTGCACGGCGCCCAATGCGAGGCCGAGGACGACCGCGCATGCGCCCATCAACCAGGCCGTCAGCGCGAACGGATAGACGGCGAAAACAAGGCCGGCCAGGAGCATTGCTCCGGCAAGCACCTGCCCTTCACGCAGCCGGTGCGCCAGAGCCGGAATGGCAAGCCGAACGGCAGCCACCGCGGTGGCGAAGACGCCGAGCACCAGACCGATCGCCGACGCCGAAAAGCCGCGTTCATGGCCCAGGATGGGCACGAGAAAGGCATGCACGTCCCAGCTCGCCGACAGCAGCCAGTTGACGAGAAGCAGTCGCGCAAAGCCCGGCGCCTGCAGCAGGTCCCACGAATTTCGGCGCGGTGGCGCAGGCGTGGTCGCGTCAAGCTTTTCCTCTGGAACGAGGCGTGCCCAAGCCAGGCTCGCCAACGGCAACACGGCAAGAACGAGGAAAGCGAGGCGGAATCCGCTCAAGTCGATCAGCGTTCCGGCCAGCACCGGACCGACGACGTTCGACAGCGCGGGAGCCAGACCGAGCCAGCTGAAGACGCGCTTCAGCGCGGTCGCGTCGGTGGCCGTGCGGCCGGCGGCGCGCTGGATCGCGATGAGGCCGAAGTTCGCTCCCGCGCCCGACAGGACCGCGGCAACGCACAAGGCGATGAAACCCCAGCTGCCGAGCGCCGTCGACAGCGCCGCGCAGAGCCCGCCCGTGACCGTCAAGGCGACAGCGACCTTGATCGGTCGGTGGTATCCGTGTCGGTCGGCCAGCCGGCCGGCGCTCAGCGCAAGCGCGATCGGCGCCGCCGCAAACAGGCCGAGCAGTACGCCCACGGCCCACGCCGCGTGCCCTTCGCGCAAGGCCGCCAGCGGCGCCGCCAGACGAATGCCGGCCATGCAGGAATGCAGCGCGATCTGCCCGCCGATGAGTGCGAACAGGGCGCCGCTGAAGCGCCCTTTTGGCTCAGGCATCGCCTTCTTCGTCGGCCTGCAAGCCGGGCAGAAGCTGCTGCGTGCTTGCTTCGGGCATCGCCTCGACGCCTTTCAGTGCCTTGGTCATCTGCCGGGTTCGCGTCTCGGCCTCGTCGATCGTGTTGATGACCGTACGCGCCTGGTCCTTGACCCGGGACAACACGCGCCCGAATTTCTCGAACTCTGTTTTCACCGCGCCGAGAACTTCCCAGACCTCGGCCGAGCGCCGCTCCAGCGCCAGGGTGCGAAATCCCATCTGCAGGCTGTTCAGGGTCGCGAGCAGCGTCGTCGGACCGGCCAGCATGACGCGATGCTCGCGCTGCAGCGATTCGGCCAGTCCGGGCCGGCGCAGTGCTTCGGCATAGAGCCCCTCGCTGGCCACGAACAAGATCGCGAATTCGGTGGTGTGCGGCTGGGCCACGTACTTGGCGCGGATCGAGCGGGCCTCGAGCCGCATCCGTTGCTCGATCGCGCGCCCGGCGCTTGCGGCCGAAACGGCGTCGCCGCGCTCCTGCGCATCGAGCAGGCGCTCGTAGTCTTCGCGAGGGAACTTGGCGTCGATCGGCAGCCACAAGGTGCCGCTCGCCTCGCCGCGACCGGGCATCTTGATCGCGAAATCGACATGCGCGCCGCTGCCCGGAATCGTCTCGACGTTTTTCCCGTACTGCTCGATCGTGAACACTTCCTCGAGCAGCGAGGCCAGTTGCCACTCGCCAAAGTTGCCGCGCGTCTTGACGTTGGTGAGCACCCGATTGAGCGAGCCCACATCCTTGGCCATCGCATGCATTTCGTTGAGCCCGCGGTGCACCGTGTCGAGCCGCTCGGCGACGAGCTTGAAACTTTCGCCGAGTCGCTGCTCGAGCGTGGCATGCAACTTCTCGTCGACGGTGGCGCGGATCTGCTCGAGCTTCTTCTCGTTGTCGGCCTGGATCGCGACCAGCTTCTGCTCGACGGTGGCGCGCACTTCGGTCATCCGCAGATCGAGCGACTCGCGCACCAGTCGCCCTTGCTCGGCCTGGGCTTCTGTGGCGCGGCCGAGCGAATCGGCGAGCTGCCGCTGCATCGCCGCAAGCTGCCGGCTGAAGGCGTCGATCTGCTCGTTCTGGGTCCGCGCGACTTCGCCTTGTTGCGCGAACAGCGTGCGCTGAAAGTCGGCCAGCGTCGTGCCCAATTCCTGTCGGGTGCCCTGGGCGCTGCGCGCCACTTCGTCGCGCAACTCGCGGGCGGAGCGCTCGCCGGCCGCGTCGCCAGGCGGCCTTCTGAACGCGATCCACAGCGTCATGACCACCAGGAGAGCGAGCAGGCCCGGCGTCAGCCAATCGGAAAGCATGAGCGATTATCGCAGCCGTCGGGCTGTCGCCGGTTGACCCGTCATCCTGAACGAAGTGAAGGATCTCGTGCCCGCGA
>JAYSMB010000305.1:0-3280 GCA_043725065.1 Burkholderiales bacterium | reverse complement strand
GCGCTCGGCGTGATAGACGCAGACGTACGACACGCCGTAGAGGAAGCAGCCTTGCAAAGCGAGTGCCGCGTGTGCCGTGGCGGGAAAGCGGATGCGCTGGCCGCGCCACAGCGCAAACGCGAGCACGGTCGCGCCGGCGATCGCGAAGCGCAGCGCGACCCCGTACTCTGGCGCCAGGTCCGAGAGCTGGTACGTGATCGCATGCCAGGTCGTCCCCCAGACCGCGACGCAGATCGCGAACAGCTGCCAGCTTTTGAAACGCCGCACGAAGTCAGTCGAACGAATAGCTGGCGCGTCCTTGGGTGCCTGCGCGCAGGCTTAGGTCGAAGCCCTCGACGATGACCGCGTTCATGCCGAAGGTCAGCGCGCCGTCGAGGCGCCGGTCGGCGCGGTACTGCGCGAGCACGTCGCCGACAGCGTGGCCGGCAACGCCCGTGACCGGTTCGACGTCGGGAATGGAACAGCGGCTGCACGGCTTGACGAGCTTCAGCCGGACCGGCCCTTCTCCGGTCTCGAAGACGATCTCGTCGAGATGATCCTCGCCGTGCGCATCGAGCCCTCCCAGTACGAGGTTGGGCCGAAAGCGCGCCATCGTCACTGGCGCTTCGCGCGCAAGCGTGAGCCGGCGATTGACCTCGACAAGCGAGGCACTCGACGCGACGAGCAGCGGATAGCCGTCCTGGAAAGAGGTCTCGGCCTCGATCGCCCCTGTCCATTCACGGTTCGCGAGGCGCTTCGTTTCCGGATCGAAGCGGGCCAGCCGCAGCGGCCGGCCGAGGAAGTCGCTGAACCATTGCGCGCACAGCGGCCCCATGTCGTACGCGGCCACGGTGTCGTTCCAGACCCGCACCCGGCAGCGCCCTTCGACGCGGTCGAGCGCGACGTGCAGCGCCAGCATGCCGGGCGCGCGCAAGACCAGCTCCTCGGTCTTCAGGGTCGGCTGGATCAAGGCCATGCGCGGCAGCTCGCGTTGTGTGACGAACTCGCCGTCCGTATCGACGACCATCCAGGCGCGGTCGAGGTCGAAGCCGGTCTCGATCAACAGCGCTTCGGCCGGCGTCGTGCCGGCGCAGGACTTGATGGGATGGACGTGAACCGATTCAAGGGTCACGGCTGTGTCGTTGTGGTCGCTCTCGGTCATGGAAGGCGGTCGGTCGAGGGTCCGGAAGGCCGGCGATTGTCTCGCGAGCGCTGCCTACAATCCGGGCCATGCCTTCCTTCGATGTGCAGGTCGCCGGCGCCGGCATCGTCGGCAAGGCGCTGGCGCTCGCGCTGGGCCGCCTCGGCCTCTCCGTGGCCTTGCGCGGTGCGCCAGTGCGCGGCACCCCCCGCGGCGACGTTCGGGCCTATGCGCTCAACGGCGCGTCGATCGCCTTGCTGAAGAGCCTCAGGGTCTGGGACGCTTTGCCCGCGCACACGACCACCGCCGTCCACGACATGCTGGTGCATGGCGACGCGGCCGGCGCCGAGCTCGAGTTTTCGGCCTGGCAGCAGCGCGTCGGCGAACTCGCCGTCATCACCGATGCCGCTGCGCTAGAGCACGAGCTCGACGCGGCATTGCGTTTCGCGCCGCACGTGACGCGAGTCGAGGACGATGTTCCAGCCAGCCTCGTCGCCCATTGCGAAGGGCGCGCTGCCGCCGCGTTGAAGTCGCTTGGTGCCGGCTTCGTGCAACAGCCCTACGGACAGAAGGCGATCGCCGCGCGCCTCGTCGCCTCGCGCTCGCACGGTCACGTCGCGCGGCAATGGTTTCGAGCGCCCGACGTGCTGGCACTGCTGCCGTTCGACCGGCCCGAGCCCGGGCGCTCTTACGCGCTCGTCTGGTCGCTGCCGAACGCCCGCGCCGACGAGTTCCTCGGCGTCGACCCGGCGGCGTTCGAACGCGAGCTCGGGCTTGCGACCGGCGGCGAAGCGGGCGAACTCAGGCTCGCTTCCGATCGTGCGGCCTGGCCCTTGCTCATCGGCGGCGCGGCGACCTGGTGCGGCCCGGGCTGGGTGCTCGCCGGCGACGCGGCGCACGTCGTCCATCCGCTCGCCGGCCAGGGGCTCAACCTCGGCCTCGCCGACGTCGCCGCGCTGGTCTCGGTGATCGGCGAGCGCGAGTCCTGGCGTGGCGTTGGCGACCAACGGTTGCTTCGTCGGTACGTGCGGCAGCGCGCCGCGCCGACATCGGCGATGCTGCGCATTACCGACGCTTTGCTGCGTTTGTTCGCCGAGGAGGCTGCGCCGATTCGCGAACTCCGCAACAATGGACTGACTCTCGTCAACCGTATTCCGCCCCTGAAGCGCTGGCTGACCGCGCGGGCGCTCGACAACTGAGCCACGCCATGAAAACCACTTTGCGCACCTTCGCCGCCTTCGCGCTGGCGGCCTGTCTTGTCCCCGCGGCGTTCGCCGACGAGGCCGCGATCAGGAAGAGCATCGCCGAGCGGTTGCCCAACTTTCCGAAGATCGACGAAGTCACCAGGACGGCGATCCCGGGGCTCTACGAAATTCGGATGGGCAGCGACATCCGCTACACCGACGAGCAGGGCACCTACCTGATCGAAGGCGATCTGGTCGACCTGCGCACACGCACCAATCTGACCGAAGAGCGCGTCGCCAAGCTCACCGCGATCGACTTCAAGACCCTGCCCCTCAAGGACGCGATGGTCTGGAAGCAAGGCACGGGCGAACGCAAGCTGGTCGTCTTCGCCGATCCGAACTGCGGCTACTGCAAGAAGTTCGAGCGCGACCTGCAAGCGGTCAAGGACGTGACCGTCTACACCTTCCTGTACCCGATCCTCGGCGGCGACTCGCCCGAGAAGTCGAAGGCGATCTGGTGCGCGAAAGACAACACCAGGGCCTGGCGCGAATGGATGCTCAAGGGCACGGCCGTCAACAACAGCCCCGACTGCGACGCCTCGGCCCTGCAGCGCAACTTCGCCTTCGGCAAAAAGCACCGCATCAATGGCACGCCAGGCTTGGTCTTCGAGGACGGCAGCAGTCGCGCGGGGGCCATGGACACCGACGCGATCGAGAAGTTGCTTGCCGCGAACCGCGGCAAACCGCAGAGCTGACGCTCCGCGGTCTACAGGCGGTAGCCCGGGTCCTGGCGGTCGATCAGCCGCTGCAAGGCGGCGAACGAATCCTCGCCGGCGCCATAAGCCGGGTTGAACTGCAGCGCATCGGCCACGCATTTCTCGAGCACGGCGCGCGGAATCGGCATCGCCTCGCCCTTTCCCTGCATCGCCAGCTGGACCTCGCTGGCGCGGTTCACGGTCCACATCAGCAAGAGCGC
>JAYSMB010000304.1:0-7024 GCA_043725065.1 Burkholderiales bacterium | reverse complement strand
TGAAGAGCATGTAGCCGACGCTGGTGTTCGGCGCGGGCAAGGTCTTCACGAATTGCACAGGCGTCTCGGTGATGGGTTTAGCAGTGAGCATCACCGTTCGCGTTGACGCGGCCCCCAGGTCCTGGATCACGAACGTATGAGCGGCTTCCATCGAAGGAAAGAGTCCTTCGTTCAACGTCGCGAGATTCGTTCCGTTGGCGACATCCACGCCATCGACGGTAAGAATCGCCGCCCCGCGAGCGATCATGTTTGCGCTTGCTGGCGTCGTGCCGGGTTCGAGAAAGCCCACCATCGCGACGCGCGGCGGCTTCGCCGCAACCAGCGCGACCCCGAACCCGTAGCCGAAGGACACGCCCGCCGTCGACAGTGCGATCCAGGTCGGCGTGTCGTACGTGAAGTGGAAGTGATCCTTGGCCTTGCCGGAAGCCGTCGTGAGGGGCGTTTTAAGCTTGGCAAAGTAGTCGAGCGGCGTCGCGTAAGCGGTCGCGTCGAGCGTCGTCGCCGGCAGCACGCGAACGTCCTGATACCAGAGATAGGTCTCGTCGATCCACGAGCGCAGAAACGCCTTCTCGGTCGCGAGGCTGCCCTGCGCATCCGTCGGGCGAGGCATGGCGCACTGCTGCGCCAATGACGCCGAACTCGGCAGGCCGATGTCGAAGGGCGAGCCGCCGCTGCTGCCTCCACCGCCGCAACTGGCAAGCAGTGCAGCAGAGCCGAAGATGGACGTCAGGCGAAGGACCGAGCGCGAGAGCGAAGGCGCGAGTGGTAGCAGGGGCATGGACGAGGCTCCGGGAATGGGGTCCGATCGACTCATGACGAGCCGATCGTGTGTCACCGAAGCTTAACCAATCCCCGCCCCGCCCCGCCGGCAACTCGGCGTAACGAGATGTCCGACGAACGCGACTATTGCGACTTGCCCACTGTCTGCGCCCGCGCCGTCACCAGCGCCGGCTCGGCGCGGAATTGCTGCGGGAAAATGCTCTTCAGGTTCGCGACCTTGGGCAGGTCGAAGCGGGCGATGTAGCCCGATTCGGGATGCAGCGTCAGATAGTCCTGGTGATAGCCCTCCGCCGCATAGAACTCGGTCAGCGGCACGACCTGCGTGACGATCTTCTTCGGGTAGGCCTTCGCGGCGTCGAGCTGGGCGATGTAGCGTTCGGCCGTCTGCTTTTGCGCCGGGTCGGCGTAGAAGATGGCCGAGCGGTACTGCGGGCCGCTGTCCGGGTCCTGGCGGTTGAGCTGGGTCGGATCGTGCGCGACCGAGAAGTAGATCTGCAGCAGGGTGCCGTAGCTCACCTTCTTCGGGTCGTAGGTGATCTTCACCGACTCGGCGTGGCCGGTCAGGCCGCTGCCGACCATTTCGTACTGCGCGGTCGCCTTCTGGCCGCCGGCGTAGCCCGAGACGGCCTGCACGACGCCATTGACGCGCTGGAAGACACCTTGCACGCCCCAGAAGCAGCCGCCGGCGAAGACCGCCGTCTGCACGTTCGAGACGCTCGCCGTTTCGTCGATCGCGGGCGCCGGGATCTTCACCGCCGATTCAGCGGCCGAAGTGCTCGTCAGGTGCAGGGCGCCTGCCATCAGGGCCAGCGCGCCAGCCCAGCCGGCCAGGGTGCCGGCAGTGCGGCCGAAACGCCGCGGCAAGGATGAGGAATATTTCATGATCGTCGTCGCCTCGTGGGGATGTGAATCGATTCGTCGGAGCCCGGTGGCCACTCATTACAACACTATGATCGTGGCCCCCCGGCACCGCTGCCAGGCGCTCACCGTCGCACCTCTGGAGACAACAGGATGGGAAAACTGTTCGCCCTGCTCGGCTTGACCGCGCCCAAGACGCTGGCCACCGTCGGCACTGCTGCAGGCACCGACTCCGGGCCTTCCCCGGTCAAACCCGTCGATGCCGCACAGTTGATGCGGCGGCACCAGAAACTCAAGCCCGACCTCGACAAAATCATCGCTAAAGGCGGCGCGCTCGCCAAGAGCCTGCAGGGCCAGCTTGTCGAGTTCGGCACGGCGGTGAGGGCAAAGACTCTCGACGCCGCCGCCAAGATCCTCGACCGGCTCGAAGAAGTCGTCTGGATGGACACCGGCAAGACACCCGAGATCCCCGACGCGCCGAAACGCGGCGCGCCCGCCGACCCCGACGATCGGGCAGTGGTCGAGCAGTTCCAGACGGTCGATGACTTCATCCAGGCGATCACCGAACAGGCGGTCAAGACCTCGCTCGGGGCCGAGCTGGCGAGCCAGAAGCAAAGCCTCGACACGGTCCGCAACGAAGCGGACTCCAGTAAGCGCAGCGCCAAGCTGAAGGGGCTCTTGCCGGGCGCGAAAAAACTGGCCGACAAGTCGGCGCAGCTCGGCATTGCCGATCAGCAGAGTCGCGACGTCGCCGCCGCCAAGGTCGAGGTCGACGCGACCATGACGCAGATCACCGCGCTGGTGCTCGGCGGCATCTCCGCGCCCGCAGCGCGCGACAAGATCAATGTCGAGTTGAAGAAGCTCCAGGCCGTGGTCGAGAAGGCGGCGAAGACGAAGGACCCGAAGCCCGCGCTCGCCGGGTACAACGCCGCCAGGCCGGCGGCGCGCGACCTGCTGGCCAAGGCCCAGGCGGCAGCCGGCGCGCCACAGTGGGCCGAAGGCCAGCTCAAGCCTTTGCTCGACGCGGCCAAGGCGGCGATCGCGGCTATCGCCGCGGCGACACCGAAAGGCGTGCTGACCAAGGAGGTCGGTGCGATCGAGACCGACATCGCGAAGTTCCAGTCCGCCAACGACGTCGCTTCGCTGCAGAAGGTGGTCGCGCCGCGTTTGCAGAAGTTGCATCACTTCGCGACGGCGCTGGCCCAGGCATCGGCGCGCGCCGATGCCGAGCTGCAACGCGCGGCGGCCATGATCGGCGGCTTCGATCCGACGCGCAGCGTCGACATCAAGAACCGCTTGCAGCTGCTGCAGTCGCACAAGCAGTCGGTCTGGCCGATCGGCGCTTCGCCCGAGGAGATGGACAAGTCGATCGCGACTTTCGAAGCACAGGTCCGCAGCTTCATCGCCGAGGCCGAAGTTCTCAAGCTCAAGCTCGATTCGCTCAAGGACATCGCCGCCTTGCGCAAGCGCGTCGACGACCTCAAGCCGCGCACCGACAAGGCCAGCGAAACGCCGGTGCCAAAGTTCATCGAGAAGGCGCAAAAGGACGTTCGCGACGACCTGGCCGCGACGCTCGCCGAGCTCGACAAGGAAGACCTGAAGAAGGCGGAAGCGGCGTTCGGCAAGCTGGTCGGCGCGCTCGACCTGATGGAAACCTGGAAGCACGCGCTCGACGATTTCCGGCAAAAGCTCGACGCCGCCGACAAGGGCGAGATCAAGGCCGCGCTCGACCTGAAGCTCGAGCCCGCGGCGCTGAAGAAGACCTGCACGACGGCGATCGGCAAGGAACGCAAGGAGATCGTCGACCTGGCCGAGGCAGGCTATCCGACGCCCGCGAGCAAGCGGATACCGCAGTGGATCATCGGCGCCAAGGCCTGGGCCGGCGCCAAGGCGGCGTACGACAACATGCACAGCGGCAAGCCGAGCTCCGACTTGCTGACCAAGCTCGCCAACGCGCCGGGCGGCGGGCCGGTGCTCGACGCGCTGGTGGCCGACTTGCCCGACAACATCAACCAGGACGTGCTGACCGAAGCGGTGAAGGCTCGCTACGGCATCAAGCTCGAGCAGTTCGACCATCGCACGGATGCCAAGAAGGGCACGACCCGGACCGCGGCGAATCCGAAGTCGCCTGACAAGGACTTGAAGGGCCTCTACAAGGTGCTCGGTCAGGTGCCGCTCAAGGACACCAAGAACGTCAAGAACATCGAGCGCTACACCGAGGAGTCGGGCGGCGCTTCGTATCGCAACGGCGCCGGCCTGGTCAAGCTCTACTGCGGCCGGCCCGACGACGGCAACGCGCAGGAATTCAACAAGAAGGGCGAGCTGGTTCCCGAGGGCGAAAAAATCGACAAGAACTGCGAGCCGATCAACCCCAAGGTGAAGGTGCCGTATTTCAACTTCGCGACCCTGCACGAAGTCGGCCACGCGGTCGACGACGTCAAGGGCGTGATGAAAGGCGGGCACAACGCCGATGCCGGCTGGCAGACGCACAGCGCGTCCGACATCGGCAACATCGCCGGCGACCACTTCCACTACGACAAGACTTACCTCGGCGCGGTAACCGCGTCGCTCAAGAGTCTCGAGCCCCCGGTCAAGCCGCCGCCGCCGAGCGGCGTCAAGCCCGAGGACTGGGACCTGGCGCGGCAGAAGGCGGTCGACTGGATCAAGTCGATCCGCGAGGACGCGGGCTTGTGGTGGCACGGCGGCGCCTGCAAACAGGCGGCGATCGGCAGCCGCGTCTACCACGAGGCCTACAAGGACTGGGGCAACTGGGTCAGCTACGACCTCGGCGCGCGCGCCAAAGGCGTCACGGGCTACCAGTTCCGCGCCCCCGGCGAATGGTTCGCCGAGCTGTACGCCACCTTCTTCTCGCAGAAGATGAACCCGAAGCATCCGGCGGCGGCGTGGCTCGCCAAGCTGAAGTCCGAGAAGACGTGAAGCGCCGTAGCGGCGGGACGATGAACTGACCCGAGGGGGAGCGAATGTCACTTTTCAGGACAACCCAGATCGTCTGTCCGGTGTGCGCGACGCCGATCGACTTCGAGTCGGTCGACAGCGTCAACGCCGATCGCCGTCCCGATCTGCGTCAGGCCATTCTCGACGGGACCTTCCAGCAACTCGACTGTCCGAACTGCGATACACGCTTTCGTCTCGACTCGAACTTCAATTACCTCGACGTCGGTCGCGGCGAGTGGATCGCCGCCGAGCCCGTCGCGGCGGCCGGCGACTGGAAGGAGCACGAGGAGATCGTCCGCGAGCTGTATTCGCTGGCCTACGGCGAGAAGGCGGGCGAGCTGGCCCGCGAGGTCGGCGCGATGCTGAAGCCGCGTCTCGTCTTCGGCTGGCCGGCGCTGCGCGAGAAGCTTCTCGTCGGCGGCAATGGGCTGGACGACATCGCGATCGAAGCCTGCAAGGCGACGGCGATGCGCAACACCGCCGAGCTGCCGTTCTCGGGCGATGCCGACTTGCGTCTGGTCGACGTGAAAGACGAAAAGCTTGTATTCGCGTGGGTCAATCCGGCCGACAACTCGACCGGCGAAATGGTCGCGATGCCGCGCTCGTTGCACGAAGAGATCGTCGCCGACGAAGACGGCGACTGGTACGCGTTCAAGAGCGATTTCAAAGACGCGTTCTACGTCGACCTGAACCGGATGCTGGTCGCGCAGCCGGACTGAAACTCAATGTCATCCTGAGCGCGGCGAAGGATCTCGACCGCCGAGATCCTTCACTGCGTTCAGGATGACACGATGTTTTTGGCGTTCGGCGCCCTGCCAAGGAAAGCGCCGCTGACTTCGAGAGCTTGCTGGAGATCGGCGGGCGCCAGGTCGTGAGGCAACACCACTTGCCGCAGAGCGAGCGCCGCCGCCGTTCCCGCCGCCTGGCCCATCACGAAACACGCGCCCGAGACGCGCGCCGCGGAGTGGCCTTCGTGCGTCATCGATGCGCAGCGGCCGGCGACGAGAAGGTTCAGGGCGCCTTGCGCGGATTCGCGTTTCGGCAGCAGCATGCGATACGGCAGCTGGTTGAAGCCGCGCGATCCCTTCGCCGGCCAGCGCCACTCGACATCGCCGGCCACATGCAGTTCGAGCGGCCAGCCGTTGACGCCGATGGTGTCGGCGAAGTCGGCGCAGTCGAGCACGTCGCCGGCCGTCAGTGCGACTTCGCCGACGAGCCTGCGCGTCTCGCGGATGCCGAGCTGCGGCGCGATCTCGAGCGCGTAGGCCGCTTCGAAGCCTGGCACTTTAGCGCGCAGGAACTTCAGGTAGTCGACCGCCTGGCGGCGTCCTTCGACCTCGCCCGCGGACAGGGAGCGCGCGTCGGTGCCGTCGGTGGCGCTGCCGTCGGCGTTCTTCAACTGCGTGACGTTGACGCGCCATTCGTTGGCGTGTTTTTGCGGCCGAACGATCGCACCGCGGCGCGGAAAATGGAACTCGCCCGCCGCTTCGGCCTGGTCCATCCGTTCGGGAATGGTGCGCCAGGCCTCGCCAGCGAGTGCCGCGTCGACATTGCCGACGCGAAACATCAGGGTCGGGTAGAGCAGGGCGCCGGTGGCATCGCCTTGCGCCATCGGCACGCCGGCGAAATGGGCGAGGTCGCCGTCGCCGGAGCAGTCGATGAAGGTGCGGGCACGAACCGCGACCCGGCCCGATTTCGTCTCTAGCAGCAGCGCGTCGATCGGGCCGTCGGGGGCACGCTTCACGACGCCCACCGCGAACGCATGAAACAGCAGCTCGGACCCCGCGTTCAGCAGCAACGCATCGGCCGCGCACTTGAAGGCCGCGGTGTCGTAGGCCTGCGCGCAGATCCTGCCGAAGATCAGATGCGGTTCGTTCAGCCCGCCGAGTTCGCGCATCCGGTCGAGCAGATCGTCGGCCACGCCGTGCACGACCTGGACGATCTTGCCGTGCACGTTGGCGTGCAGGCCGCAGAAGTTGGTGACGCCCGCGGCCGTGCCCATACCGCCCAGAAAACCATAGCGCTCGACCAGCAAGGTGTGGGCGCCATGTCGCGCCGCCACCGCGGCGGCGGCGATGCCGGCTGGCCCGCCGCCGAGGACGACCACGTCGTACTCGCCGAACAACGGCGTCGAACGCGCCGGCTCGGCGATCGTCGGCGTGGGGGCTAGGCTTCGATACATGGTTCGCTCACGCAGGCAGCGTGTAGGATTCTGGACGCATTCCCCTCGCCCTCCGCGGGCTCCGCCGCCATGACCGAACCGCCCGCCGCCGTCGCCTCCGCGACCCACGATCTCTCGCACGTCGCGCCGCGCGACAAGGCCGAGATCCTCGCCCAGGCGCTGCCCTACATCCGCAAGTTCCACGGCAAGACCATCGTCATCAAGTACGGCGGCAACGCCATGACCGACCCGGCGCTGCAGCAGGACTTC
>JAYSMB010000303.1:0-6560 GCA_043725065.1 Burkholderiales bacterium | reverse complement strand
CGGCATCGTCCGGGCACGCGACTCGAACCAGACGCACCTCGAGCAGACCTTGCGCCTGGAGACGGTGATCTCGCAATGGGAGCAGGACCTCGCTTCGCTGCAGGACAGCACCGTCGTGCCGACGCTGACCTGCGACGGCCAGAGCGTTCGGCTGACTCGGCGCACCGATCGCGGACTGCAGGTCGTCGCCTGGTCGCTGCGGCCCGACACCAGCAACTCGATGTGGCAGCGCTGGGCCGGACCCGCGGTGACGACGACAACCGCTTTGCAGGAAAGCTGGCTCCAGACGCAACAGTTCCAGGGCAACGAAACCGGCCAGTTGCGCGCGCTCGCCGGCCTCGACCAATGGCAGGTCTACTTCTTCCAGGGCAACGCCTGGGCGAACTGCCAGTCGACCGGCAATGTCACGACTGCGCCCGCCACCGGGGTCGGCGCCGGAGCGGCGTTGGCGGCGGCGGCGAGCGGCGCCGCGGGGCCCTTGCGCCAGGCGCTTCCCTCGGGCGTTCGCCTGGTGCTCGCCTTCGCGCCCGGCAGCGGCCTGAACGGCAGCCTGGTGCGCGACGTCCTGATCGCACCATGAACGCAGTTCGCTTCGAACCGCCACTGCGCGACCGGCGCGCCTCGAGGCCGCGTGCCGCGCAAGAGGGCGCGGCGCTGCTGACCGCGATGATCATCGTCGCCCTGATCGCGACACTCGCCAGCTCGATGATCTGGCAGCAATGGCGCGCGATCCAGGTCGAGTCTGCGGAGCGTTCCCGCACGCAATCGGCCTGGATCCTTTCCGGCGCGCTCGACTGGGCCCGGCTGATCCTGCGCGAAGACGCGAAAAACGGCGGCACCGATCACCTCGGCGAGCCCTGGGCGGTGCCGCTCGCCGAAGCGCGCCTGTCGACCTTTCTGGCTGCCGACAAAGACAACACCGACGACGCGCCGGACGCCTTTCTCTCCGGCTCGATCACCGACGCCCAGGGCCGCTACAACCTCGCCAACGTGGTCAACGGAGGCAAGATCGACCCGATCGAGATGGCGGCACTGCAGCGCCTGTGCGAGACGGTCGGGGTCTCGGCCGACGTCGCGACCCGGATCGCCAACGGCTTGCGCGACGCCTCGCCGATCGCACCGCCCGATCCGAACGCGAGCGGCCCGGCGGCGGCGGTGATCGCGGCGCCGGCCAACCCACCGATCATGCCGCGCTCGGCAAGCCAGCTTTCCTGGCTAGGCGTCGATGGCGAGAGCGTGCGCGCCCTCGAACCCTATGTCGTGATCCTGCCCGAGAGGACCTTCGTCAACGTCAACACCGCACCTCGCGAGGTGCTGGTCGCCGCCGTGCCGGGGCTGGACCTCGCCACGGCCGAACGAATCCTCCAGGCGCGCCAGCGGGTACCAATCAAGTCGAGCGCCGACATGAAGGCGCTGGCACCGGCCTTGCCCGCGAGCAGCTTCGATCGGATCGCCACAGGCTCGAACTTCTTCGAGGTGCGCGGACGCCTGCGCCTGGGCGATGTCGTGCTCGAGCAGCGTTCGCTGGTGCAGCGGCGCGGCCTCGACGTGGTGGTGTTGCAGCGTGAGCGGGTCTCGGGGCGCGACTCGAGCGCGCTCGAAAAGTGAGCAGCAATACTGCGAAGCCGCTACAACAGACCAACGTAAGTCTTTGATTGCGAAGGTTTTCGTTTCTCGGCCACTTAAAATGCGCGTAGCCTTCCGCGCTCGCCCATGTCGACCCTCGTCATCCAGCTTCCCGAGCACCAGCGTTTGTGCGCGCGGGCTGCGGGCGAGATCACCCTCGATCCCGGCCGACGCCGCGAGTACGTCTACGTCACGAGTGCCGACGGCATCGAGTTCGAGGCCCAGGGAGAAGCCGCCGCCGCGCTGCTGCCGCGCCGCTCTCAAGTGATCGCCGTGGTGCGCGAGGCCGACGTGGCCTGGCACCGTATCAAGCTGCCCAAGGCACCGGCCTCGCGCCTGCGCGCCGCCCTCACCGGCGTGATCGAGGAGGCTCTTCTCGAGGATGCCGAGTCGGTCCACCTCGCGGTGGCGCCATTGGCCGTCGCCGGCGCGTCGGCATGGGTTGCCGCGATCGACAGGAACTGGCTGCAGGAGGAGCTGGCGGCGTTACAGAAGGGCGGCGTCTTCGTCGACCGGGTCGTGCCGATGGCCTGGCCCGACGAGCCGCCGATCGGGCACTTCCACGTTTCGGCGCCGAGCGACCCGAGCTCGCCGGGCGGTACCGTCCTGACCTGGGCGAATGCCGACGGCGTGGCCACGGTTCGCCTCGACGGCGGCCTGGCCCGCGCCCTCGTCCGCAGTCCGGCACCGGTCTCGACGCGCTGGACCGCCTCGCCGATCGCGGCCGTCGCCGCCGAGCAATGGCTGGGCGCGCCGGTCACGGTCATGCCGATCGAGCAGCGCCTTTTGCAAGCCGGCCGCAGCCTGTGGAACCTGCGCCAGTTCGATCTGGCGCGCAAGACGCGCGGCGCCCGAGCCGCGCGCGACTGGCTGCGCCAGGCCATGAGCCCCGCGTGGCGCCCGGTAAGGTTCGGCGCGGCGGTTCTGGTCGTGGCGCAGATCGTGGGCCTCAACCTCTGGGCCTGGCACCAGAAGAACGCCGTCGAGGCGCGACGCGGCGCGATCCAGGCGCTGGTCAAGGCCACCTACCCTCGCGTCAGCGAGGCCGACATCCAGCGCGACGCGAGCGCCGTGATGCTGCGCGAGACGCAAGCCCTGCGCACGCTCGCCGGCAAGCCGAGCGACAGCGACCTCGAGCCGATGCTGCAGGCCGCCGCCGCGGCCTGGCCGAACGAGCGGCCGCCGGTCGAGAACCTGCGCTTCGAGTCGGGCAAGCTGACGCTTGCCGCCAGCGGCTGGAGCGATGCGCAGATCGAGCAGTTTCGCGGCGTGCTGCGGCCGGCGGGTTTCCAGGTCGACGCGAGCGAGGGCCGCATCGTCGTGAGCCGCGCTCGCTCCGCCGCCTAGAAGTCGACGCGATGGCCGCCGAATCCCCCTCCCTGCCGCCGGCGCTCAACGACGCGCGCCAGCAGGCCGGCCGCTTCTGGCAGGGGCGTGCGCCGCGCGAGCGGCAGTTGATCATCGTCATGGGGATCGCGGTCGGCGTTCTCGTCGTCTGGCTGACGCTGCTGCAGCCGGCGCTGCGCACCCTGCACGACGCCCCGATCGATCTCGATCGGCTCGACCAGCAGATGCAACAAATGCAGCTCGCCGCCGGCGAAATGCAAACGCTGCGTGCCGCCTCGCCGGTGCCCTCCGAGCAGGCCGCGACCGCCTTGCGCGCCGCGACCGCGCAGCTCGGCGAAAAGGCCAAGCTGGCGGTTCAGGGTGACCGGGCGACGCTCACCTTCACCGGCATCCCGGCCGACGCCTTGCGCGCCTGGCTGGGCGAGGCGCGCAGCGCGGCACGGGCGCGGCCGATGGAAGCGCAACTGGTCAAGGCGGCGACCGGCTACAGCGGCTCGATCACCGTGAGCATCGGAGGCGCCTCGTGATCCGCGGAAAGCGCAACCGCCAGCTCTGGAGCCCGACTGTCGCCGGCAGCGGATGGAGCGAATCGACGCTCGCCGAGCAGGCCTGGGAAGTCGAGCGCGGCGCGGCCGTTCGCTGGGCGGTCGCCGGCCTGCTGTTCGGCATCCTGGCCGGCTTCGTGTTCTTTGCGCCCGCGGCATGGCTCGCGAAGGCGGTGGCATCGGCGAGCGACCAGCGCCTTCTGCTCGCCGATGCGCGCGGCACGATCTGGTCGGGCAGCGCCGTGCCGATTCTGACCGGGGGCGCCGACAGCCGCGACGCGAGCTATCTGCCCGGCCGCCTCGAATGGACGCTCTCGCCGCGCTTCTACGGCGTCGAGTTCGCGGCGCGCCAGGCCTGCTGCATCAACGGCACGATGCTCGTGCAGATCCGCCCCGGGCTCGGCCGCATCAAGGCGACCCTGGTTCCGCCCGCGGCCGGCGCGGTCGGACAGTGGCCGAGCGCCTGGCTCGACGGCCTGGGCACGCCCTGGAACACCTTGCAGCTCGGCGGCACAGCGCGCATCGCCTCGCCGGGCTTTTCGCTCGAACAGGTCGAAGGGCGCTGGCGGCTCGACGGCAAGATCGACCTGGAACTCGAAGGCGTGTCTTCGCGTCTGACCACCCTCGACACTCTGGGCAGCTATCGCGTTTCGCTGACGGGCGGCTCGGGCGCCAACAGCGCGATGCTGCTCTCGGTTGCCACGCTCGACGGGCCGCTGCAACTCACCGGCAGCGGCACCTGGGGGCCCGGCGGCGTCAAGTTCCGCGGCGAGGCGCGCTCGGCGACGGTCGACGAGGCGGCCCTTTCGAACCTGCTCAACATCATCGGTCGGCGCGACGGCGCCCGGTCGATCATCTCAATCGGATGACCATGACCTTCTCCCGCGCCATGCGCCGACGAGCCGCCGCGAAAGCCGGCGCCGTGGCGGTGGCGACAGCGCTGCTGATCGCCTCGCTGCCGCTGCCGGCCGCCACCCCCGTGCAGCCGGCGCCGCGCTTTCGCGGCGCGCCGGTCACGCTGAATTTCGTCAACGCCGACATCGAAGGCGTGGCCCGGGCGATGGCCGCGATCCTGCGCCAGCAATTCATCGTCGATCCGCGCGTGCGCGGCTCGATCACGCTTTACAGCGAAGAGCCGCTGACGCCGAACGAGGCCTACCTCAACTTCCTTGCCGCGCTGCGCGGTCTCGGCTTCACGGTCGTCGAAGTGAACGGGATCTTCAAGGTCGTGCCCGAGGCCGACGCGAAGCTGCAGGCGGGCACGGTCTCGATCGACAGCGTCTCGCGCCGGGGCGATCAGGTCATCACGCAGATCTTTCGTCTCAACCACGAGAACGCGAACAACCTGGTGCCGGTGCTGCGGCCGCTGATCACGCCCAACAACACGATCAACGCCAACCCCGGCAACAACACGCTGGTCATCACCGACTACGCCGACAACCTGCAACGACTCGCCCAGATCATCGCCGCGATGGACACGCCGGTCGCCGGCGACGTCGAGGTGATCCCGCTTCGCTATGCGGTGGCCTCCGACATCGCGCCGCTGCTGCAACGCCTGACCGACGGCGGCACGGCGCAAGGCGGCACACCGGGTGCTGCGGCGGGTGCCGCCGGAAGCACGGCGGCGCCCTCGATCCTGATCGACACGCGCAGCAACTCGCTGATCGTGCGCAGCGCCAACCCGAGCAAGATGGCCGGCGTCAAGTCGCTGATCGCCAAGCTCGACGTCCAGCCGCAAGGCTCGGCGGTGAGCGGCAACATCTGGGTCGTGCACCTGAAGAACGCCGACGCGACCAAGCTCGCGCAGGTGTTGCGCGCCGCCTTCAGCGCCGGCTCAGGTGGCGCTTCGACGGGCGGCTCGATCACGACCAGTCCCCTGGCCGCGAACGCGGCGGGAGCCGCTGGCACCGCCAACGCCGTGTCGGCCGGCGCGGCGCCGATCAACCCGTCCGCGGGCCCCTCGACCGGTGGCTTCATCCAGGCCGACCCGTCGACCAACTCGCTGGTCATCACCGCGCCCGAGCCGCTCTACCGTCAGGTGCGCGGCATGATCGATCAGCTCGACGAGCGGCGCGCGCAGGTCTACATCGAAAGCATGATCGTGGAGGTGACCGGCAGCAATACCGCCGACTTCGGCTTTCAGTGGCAAGGCCTGATCGGCGGCAAGAACAGCTCGAACATCATCGTCGGCGGCACGAACTTCGGCACTACCGGAACCAATCTCGTCACGATCGATCAGGCGCAGCTTTCCGGCAACGCCAGCGGCATCAGCCTGAGCCCCGGCCTCAACGTCGGCCTGGTGCGAAACTTCTTCGGCAGCTTCGGCCTGGCGGCGATCGCCAACTTCCTGCAATCGCAGGCCAACACCAACATCATGTCGACGCCGAACCTGGTGACGCTCGACAACGAAGAGGCCAAGATCATCGTCGGCAGCAACGTGCCGTTCGTGACCGGCCAGTTCACCAGTACCGGCACCGCGCTCTCGAACCCGTTCCAGACGATCGAGCGCAAGGACGTCGGCATCACGCTGCGCATCAAGCCGCAGATCGGCGAGAACGGCTCGATCCGGATGACGATCTTCCAGGAGTCGTCGAGCCTTTCGGCCAACACCGCGCCGGGCACCTCGAACGCCGGGCCCTCGACCAACAAGCGCTCGATCGAATCGAACGTCACCGTCGACGACGGGCAGATCCTGGTGCTCGGCGGCCTGATCGAAGACACCTACACCGACAACAAGTCGAAGGTGCCGCTGCTCGGCGACATCCCTTACCTCGGCAACCTGTTCCGCAGCGAAACCCGGACCAAGAAACGGACCAACCTGATGGTGTTCCTGCGCCCGACCGTGCTGCGCGACGCCGAGAGCGCCAACAAGCTCTCGATCGACCGCTACGACCTGATCCGCTCGTCGCAGAAGGATCAGCAGCCGACGCCCAACATCCTCCTTCCCGTTGCCGACTCGCCGGTGGTGCCGCCGCTTCGCCGCCTCGAAGACACGATCGTGCCGATCTCCGCGCCGCAAACCTCGCCGGGTACGACGCCCGG
>JAYSMB010000302.1:0-2944 GCA_043725065.1 Burkholderiales bacterium | reverse complement strand
GGCCGTGGCGCTTCAGGAAAGCGGACGCCTCGTCAAAGTGCCGGGCATCGGCAAGAAGACCGCAGAGCGGCTGTTGCTCGAACTCAGGGGCAAGCTCGGCGATGTCGTCGCCGCCCCGGCCAGCATCGCCTCGACGGCGCAAGCCGACATCCTTCAGGCCCTTGTCGCGCTCGGCTACAGCGACCGCGAGGCGGCGGCGACCCTCAAGACCTTGCCGACCGAGGTCGAAGTTTCTGCCGGCATCAAGCTGGCCCTGCGCGCCCTGGCCAAGTGACGGGCGCCACGCGCCTGTCATCCTGAGCGCAGCGAAGGATCTCGACTACCGGGCTCAATGCATGTGCATCGCGTCCGGTGCCGATGCGGCGCGAGGCGTCTGCACGTAGACCTTGACCTCGACCTTGCCGGCGCGCTCGAAAATCAGCGTCATCGGAAAGGTCGCGCCTTCCTTCAGCGGTTCGCGCAGGCCGATCATCATGAGGTGAAAGCCCTGGCCTGGGCGCATCTTGATCGACTCCTTCGGTGCCAGCGGGATGGCATCGACTTCACGCATGCGCATGACGCCTTGCGTGTCCATGCTCATGGTGTGGATCTGGACGCTGGCCGCCACGGGCGTGCTCGCGCGCACCAGGCGATCGGGCTTGTCGCCGGTGTTCTCCAGGGTCGCAAAATAGGCGGCGCCGTTCGACGAGCCGGCGAGCGATGGCGTGGCGAACGGATGACCGATGTCGATCGCGCCCACGCTCGATCCGTGGCCGATCGCGGCGCCAGAAAGCGCCGCAGTCGAGAGGGTGAAAGCCCAGGCGGCCAGACGCGAAACGAGGCGATGCGACTTCATGGGCGGGGATTGTCACGCAGGCGGCAGTACCCCTTCGGACGCGTTCGATAATGCGCCATGTCGATCCAGACTGACGAGTTCGCGCCGCCGCCGCCCATCGGTGCGCTGCGCGTCGTGGGCGCCACGCCCGCCTCGCCGAACGAAGAAGCGATCGAGCGCGCGTTGCGGCCGAAGGGACTTGCCGAGTACATCGGCCAGGCCAAGGCGCGCGAGCAACTCGAGATCTTCATCGGCGCGGCGCGGATGCGCGGCGAGGCGATGGACCACGTGCTGCTGTTCGGCCCGCCCGGACTCGGCAAGACGACGCTCAGCCACATCATCGCCACCGAGCTCGGCGTCAACCTGCGCTCGACCTCGGGTCCGGTGCTCGAAAAGCCGAAAGACCTGGCTGCGATCCTCACCAACCTCGAGAAGAACGACGTTCTTTTCATCGACGAGATCCATCGCCTCTCGCCGATCGTCGAGGAGATCCTCTACCCGGCGCTCGAGGACTACCAGATCGACCTCATGATCGGCGAAGGGCCGGCGGCGCGCTCGATCAAGCTAGAGCTTCAGCCTTTCACCCTGGTCGGGGCGACCACGCGTGCCGGCATGCTGACCAATCCGCTGCGCGACCGCTTCGGCATCGTCGCCCGGCTCGAGTTCTACAGCGCCGAGGAGTTGGCGACGATCGTGCGCCGTTCGGCCCGGCTGCTCAAGGTCGCGCTCGACGAGGCTGGCGGCTTCGAGATCGCGCGCCGTTCGCGCGGCACGCCGCGGGTGGCCAACCGGCTGCTGCGCCGGGTGCGCGACTATGCCGATGTGAAAGGCACGGGCCAGATCACCAAGCCGCTCGCCGACCTGGCGCTGGCGATGCTCGACGTCGATCCGCACGGCCTCGACGTGATGGACCGAAAGCTGTTGGAGGCGGTGATCCAGCGCTTCGACGGCGGCCCGGTCGGACTCGACAACGTCGCCGCAGCGATCGGCGAAGAACGCGACACGATCGAGGACGTGATCGAGCCATTTCTCATCCAGCAAGGCTTTCTGCAGCGAACGCCGCGTGGCCGCATCGCGACCCTGGCCGCGTATCGGCACCTCGGGGTGGCGCCGCCCAAGACAACGGGCGGGCTGTTCGCCGGAGAAGGCTGACATGACAAGAAGCATCGGCATCGCCCGCTCCTTGCGAGCCAGGTACGCAACCCTCGCGGTACTCGTCGCCATCGCCGAAGGCGACAGCTGCGTCGGCAAAGGGCCTGATCGCCGGCTACGACACCGCTGCCGATTCGGCGACCAAGGCCGCCGTCAAGGCACTGCTGATCGAACGCTTCGGCCTGAAACCCTGAGGAGTCGGGCGGAGTCGGATGCCTCGACCGTCAGACCAGGTCCTCGTTGACCAGCCGGTGGTAACGCACCGCGCACAGGGCATGCAAACGCTTGGCGACATCGATGATGCGCTGCACCGCGGGCTCGTCGGGCGCATAGACGATCAACCAGCCCGCGCCCTGCTCGGCGAACGCCAGGTAGCGGCGCATCAAGGTGATCTCGTAGCCAAAACCGGCCGCTTGGCTGACGTTTCGCACTCGCTCGCGCAGCCGCGGCGCGGCTTCTTCGGCCAGGTAGTCGAGGATGTCGTCCGCGGCGCTACCCGCGGCGCGGAGGGCGGTGACCGCCTCGGCTGTCACGGCATCGTCCTTGAAGGCGAGAACGACATGGCCAACCGGATTCAGGATACCGGTGTTGTTGCGGATGTCTTCTTTCGTCAAGCGCTTCGCGGTCATGTCGACGACTCCTGGATTGGCTGTCCCAAGGCAACGCTGCGGCGTCGGGAAGCTCTGGTCAATGCGTCTTGCGGCGCTGCTGCCAGGCGAGCAGCTCGCCGACGAAGCCGCGCCGGAACGCGACCACACAGACGACAAAGATCACGCCGATGATGACAGTGACCCACTCGCCGACCCGGTCGGCCAGCAGGTTCTGCAGACCAATGATGGTGAACGCGCCAAGCACCGGCCCGGCGAAGGTGCCCATGCCGCCGAGCAAGGTCATCAGCACGACCTCGCCCGAGAGCGACCAGTGCGCGTCCGAGAGGCTGGCGAAGCCGAGCACCAGCGTCTTCAGCGAGCCGCCGAG